>JBPCND010000132.1:0-10635 GCA_051001655.1 Nocardioides sp.
GACGGTGCCCGTCTTGGGGTTCGGCATCAGCCCACGGGGACCCAGCACGCGGCCGAGACGGCCGACCTTGCCCATCATGTCCGGGGTCGCGACCACGGCGTCGAAGTCGAGCCAGCCACCGCTGACCTTCTCGACCATCTCGTCGCCCCCGACGAAGTCGGCGCCGGCCTCACGGGCCGCATCGGCCTTCTCGGCATTGGCGAACACCAGGACCCGGGCGGTCTTGCCGGTGCCATGGGGAAGGTTGACGGTGCCGCGGACCATCTGGTCGGCCTTGCGCGGGTCGACGCCGAGACGCATCACGACGTCGACGGTCTCGTCGAACTTCTTCCTGCTGGTGGTCTTGGCGATCTTGATCGCCGTGAAGGGGGCGTGGAGCTCGTCACGGTCGAACTGCTCGGTCGCTGCTCGGTAGGTCTTGCTGCGCTGCATGGCTGATTCTCAATTCTGATCAGGGTGTGGTGCGGACCAGCGCGGTCCTGCCACGGGGTGTGGAAGGTGGGACGTGCGAGAGGGCGAGGCGGGTCAGGAGGTGGTGACGCCCATGGAGCGGGCGGTTCCCTCGACGATCTTCATGGCGGCGTCGATGTCGTTGGCGTTGAGATCCGGCAGCTTGGTGGTGGCGATCTCGCGCACCTGGTCCTTGGTCAGCTTGCCGACCTTCTCCTTGTGCGGGACGCCCGAGCCCTTGGACAGCCCGGCGGCCTTCTTGATGAGCTCGGCGGCCGGCGGCGTCTTGGTGATGAACGTGAACGAGCGGTCCTCGAAGATGGTGATCTCGACGGGGATGACGTTGCCGCGCATCGCTTCGGTCTGCGCGTTGTAGGCCTTGCAGAACTCCATGATGTTCACACCGTGCGGGCCGAGGGCGGTTCCGACCGGCGGCGCCGGCGTCGCGGCACCGGCCTGCAGCTGCACCTTGACGAGTGCGGCGATCTTCTTCTTGGGAGGCATTCTTCTGTCTTCTCTCTCTCGTGGTCATGACGGGGAACTCCCCCTGCCACACGTGCTGGGTGTCGAGACGCAACCTTTGAGCCTTACCTGACCGGAGAAGCTCCGGTCAGGGGCTCAAACCTTTTGGATCTGGCTGAAGCTCAGCTCGACCGGGGTCTCCCGGCCGAAGATCTCGACGAGGGCCTTGACCCTCTGGGACTCCGCGTTGATCTCGGTGATCGTCGCGTGCAGCGTGGCGAACGGGCCGTCCACCACCATGACCGAGTCGGAGACGTCGAAGTCAGCGACCTCGACGGGCTTGCGGGCGGCGGCGGAACCGGACGGCGTACCGCCACCGGCGGCCATGGCCTCGGCCTCGGCCGCTGCGATGACGGCCGGGGCCAGCATCTTCTCGACCTCGTCGAGACTCAGCGGCACCAGCTGGTGGCTGTGGCCGACGAAGCCGGTGACCGACGGGGTATGCCGCACGGCCGACCAGGACTCGTCGGTGAGGTCCATCCGGACGAGGACGTAGCCGGGCAGCACGGTCCGCTTGACCATCTTGCGCTGGCCGTTCTTGATCTCCGCGACCTCCTCGGTGGGGACCCGGATCTCGTGGATGTAGTCCTCCATGTTGAGCGAGTGGATGCGGTTCTCGAGGTTGGCCTTCACCCGGTTCTCCATGCCGGAGTAGGTGTGCACCACGAACCAGTCGCCCGGGAGCTCGGCGAGCTCGCGGCGGAACGCCTCCAGCGGGTCGTCGGCGGCCGGCTCGTCGGACTCGCCGGTGGGCTCGTCGCTCTCGTCGAGGGCCACCGAGTCCGGCGACTCCTCGAGGGCGTCGACCTCGGGGGTCGTGGCATCCTCGGTCGTCGGGTCCGGCTCGTGTGTCTCGGACACGTGCTGCTCAGTCACTTCTCGTCTGCTCCGTTGGTTGTGCGGCTGCTCGGGACGCCCGCGTGGTCGCGGGCGGCGGTCCGGGCTAGCCGCTCTTTCCGGTGAAGATGGCGAACACCAGCTTGCCGAACGCGAGGTCCAGCGCGGACACGATCGCCATCATCACGGTCACGAACACCATCACCACGATGAAGTAGGTGACCAGCTGCTCCTGCGTCGGCCAGACGACCTTGCGGAGCTCGGCGACCACTTGCCGGTAGAACGTGGCCGGACTGGTGCGCTTGGCGTCGCGATCCCGGGGGTCGTCGCCGCGGCGCACCGTGCTGCGCTCCGACACGATCTCACCTTCCTTCACCTGGTTGCTTCTCGTGGGTGCTACGCGCAGGGCACGAGGGACTTGAACCCCCAACCTTCGGTTTTGGAGACCGATGCTCTGCCAGTTGAGCTAGTGCCCTCCGTGGCTCCCGCGCCGGGTCCTGCTGACGGGCAGGCCGAAGCATGTGGAGAACCACCAAAGGGGAAGTCTAGGTGCAAGGGTGAAGGAGAGTCCAAACGCACCGGCTCTACGATGACAGCCATGAGTCCCACGCCCGACCAGCCCCGCCTCCCCCGCGAACGCCGCGTCTCCGACCGGATCGGCGCCATTGCCGAGTCGGCGACCCTCAAGGTGGACGCGAAGGCCAAGGCGTTGAAGGCCGAGGGCCGCCCCGTCATCGGTTTCGGCGCGGGCGAACCGGACTTCCCGACGCCGGAGTACGTCGTGGAAGCGGCCGTGGAGGCCTGCCGGGACCCCAAGAACCACCGCTACACGCCGGCCGGCGGGCTCCCCGAGCTCAAGAAGGCCATTGCCGAGAAGACGCTGCGCGACAGCGGCTACGCGATCGAGCCGAGCCAGGTGCTGGTGACCAACGGCGGCAAGCAGGCCATCTACGCCGCCCTCGCCGCAATGCTCGACCCCGGCGACGAGGTGATCGTCCCCGCGCCGTACTGGACGACGTACCCCGAGTCGATCGCCCTGGCGGGCGGCACGACCGTCGAGGTGCTCGCGGACGAGACGCAGGACTACAAGGTCACGCCTCAGCAGCTCGAAGCGGCTCGTACCGACCGCACCAAGGTGTTGCTCTTCGTCTCCCCGTCCAACCCCACGGGCGCCGTCTACACCGCCGACGAGATCCGGGCGATCGGCCGGTGGGTCGAAGACCACGGGCTGTGGGTGCTCACCGACGAGATCTACGAACACCTGGTCTACGACGGCGTCGAGACCGGGTCGATGCCGGTGTTGTGCCCCTACCTCGCCGACAACAGCGTGGTGGTCAACGGGGTCGCCAAGACCTACGCGATGACCGGCTGGCGGGTCGGCTGGATGATCGGCCCGGCCGACCTGGTCAAGGCGGCCACCAACCTCCAGTCGCACGCGACGTCCAACGTCTCCAACGTCTCGCAGCGGGCCGCGCTGGCCGCCGTGTCCGGTGATCTGGCGGCCGTGGATGAGATGAAGGCGGCCTTCGACCGGCGCCGGCAGACGATCGTGTCGATGCTCAACGAGATCGACGGCGTCGTCTGCCCGACGCCACAGGGCGCGTTCTACGCCTACCCGTCCGTCAAGGGGCTGCTCGGCAAGGAGTACGCCGGCCGGCTCATCGACTCCTCGGCCGACCTGTCGGAGTACATCCTCGACGAGGCCGAGGTGGCCGTGGTGCCCGGCGAGGCGTTCGGCTCCCCGGGCTATCTCCGCCTCTCCTACGCACTCGGCGACGATGACCTGGTCGAGGGCGTCGCACGGCTCCAGAAGCTCTTCACTTGACGCCGAGCGGGCGCCAGTTTCCCGAGGAGCGCAGGGGAGGAAACTGGCGCCCGCTCGGCGGGCTGCCCAAAGCTCACCTCCACCTCCATTTCACCGGGTCCATGCGGCACGCCACGCTGCTCGAGCTCGCCGAGCGTGACGGGATCGCGCTGCCCGACTCCTTGGTCTCGGAGTGGCCGCCGCAGCTGTCGGCCGCCGACGAGAAGGGGTGGTTCCGCTTCCAGCGCCTCTACGACGTCGCTCGCTCGGTGCTGCGCACTCCAGCCGACGTACGCCGTCTGGTGCGGGAGGCTGCGGAGGACGACGTCCGCGACGGCGGCCGGTGGCTGGAGATCCAGGTGGATCCGAGCGGGTACGCTGCCCGCTTCGGCGGGATCACCGCCTTCACCGACCTGGTCCTGGACTCGATCCGCGACGCGTCCGAGCGGACCGGGCTCGGCATCGCCCTGGTGATCGCCGCCAACCGGACCCGGCACCCGCTGGACGCCCGGACCCTGGCCCGGCTCGCGGCGCAGTACGCCGGTCGCGGGGTGGTCGGCTTCGGGCTGTCCAACGACGAGCGGCGCGGCCGCACCGAGGACTTCAGCGGCGCTTTCGCGATCGCCGAACGCGCCGGCCTCACGCTGGTGCCGCACGGTGGCGAGCTCCAGGGCCCGGCCAGCATCCGTTCGTGCCTCGACGCGCTGCACGCCGACCGGCTCGGCCACGGGATCCGCTCGGTCGAGGACCCCGAGCTGCTCGACCGGATCGTCCAGGCGGGGGTCGCCCTCGAGGTGTGCCCGGTCTCGAACGTGGCGCTCGGCGTCTACAGCGACCTGACCTCGGTGCCGCTCCCGCAGCTGCTGGCCGCCGGCGCGACCGTCGCGCTCGGCGCCGACGACCCCCTGCTGTTCGGCTCCCAGCTGGCGTCGCAGTACGCCACCATGCGGGCGGCACACGAGCTCACCGACGACCAGCTCGCCGACCTGGCCGCGATGTCCTTCACTGCCTCTCGGGCGCCCGAGGAGCTGACCCGGGAGTGGCTGGCCCAGATCGAGGATTGGCGGGCAACCACGCCCTGATGGTCAGAGAGTGAGGTCGACGAGCACCGGCTCGGCGACCAGCCGGACCCCGGTCCGCGACTCCACCCCGTCGCGCACCTCGCGCGCCAGGGCAACCAGGTCGTCCGTGGTGCCGGGACCGCGGTTGGTCAGCGCCAGGGTGTGCTTGGTCGACAGGCCGACCCGGTCGTTGCCGTACCCCTTGTGGAAGCCGACGTGCTCGATCAGCCAGGCGGCGCTGGTCTTGACCCTTCCAGACTGCTCCCAGCGCGGCGCCTGGTCGGGGAGTCCGGCCGCCTGCTCGGCGGTCAGCACCGGGTTGGTGAAGAACGATCCGGCGCTCCAGGTGTCGTGGTCGGTCTCGTCGAGGACCATGCCCTTGCCGCGCCGGAGCGCCAACACCGCCTCGCGGACCTCCGCCGCCGGCGCCCGGGCACCCGGCTCGATGCCGAGAGTGCGGGCCAGCTCGGCGTACGTCACCGGTGCACCGAGCGAACCCTGACGTACCTGGAAGGTCACGTCGAGCACGATGTGCCGGCCCGGGTCAGCCTTGAACCGGCTGTGCCGGTAGCCGAAGCCGCAGTCGGCATTCGCAAAGGTCCGGACACCGTGCAACGACCGGTCCCACACCCGCACCGACGAGATCGTCTGGGACACCTCCTGGCCGTAGGCGCCGACGTTCTGGATCGGTGCCGCGCCCACCGTGCCCGGGATACCGGCCAGCGCCTCCACGCCCACCCAACCACCCTCGACGGCCAGCGCCACGAGCTCGTCCCAGCTCTCGCCGGCGGCGACGGTCACCAGCACCCCGCCGCACGCCGGGCTGTCGTCCTCGACGTCCGCACGCACGCCCCGGGTGGCGATCTTGACCACCGGGCCGGGGACACCGTCGTCGGGGACCACGAGGTTGCTGCCGCCCGCAAGCACCAGCGTCGGCGCGCCGGTCGCGTCGCCGGCGGCCACGGCCTCGACCAGGTCGGCCTCGGTGGTGGCCTCGGTCCAGGTGCCCGCGGGCCCGCCGAGGCGGAGCGTTGTGTGCCGCGCGAGCAGCTCAGGCACGCACGACCGCCTTGGGCATGCCCAGGACCCTCTGGCCCTCGCAGGTGACCGTGAGCTTGACGGTCGTCAACCCGTCCGCCTCGGTCGCCTCCCCGGCCACCTCGACCTCGACACCGCCCTCGGCCGGTACGACGACGGGACTGGTGAACTTGCAGCCGAGGCCGACCACCTGGGCGCCGGGATACCAGGCCTCGACGGCTCGCCCGGCTAGGGCCATCGTGTACATGCCGTGGGCGATCACTCCGGGCAGTCCCACGCTGCGCGCGACCTCGTCGTCCTGGTGGATCGGGTTCTGGTCGCCGCTGGCGGCGGCGTACCGGACGAGGTCTCCGCGGGTGACGCGATAGACCTGGGTCGGGAGGGTCACGCGTCGGCCCTGCGGTGGACGAGGGTGGCCGATGTCGAGCAGACGAGACCGCCGTCGGCGTCGGTGATCTCGCTGGTGGTGCCGAGGATGTCGTTGCCGGCGATCTGGCGTAGCGAGGCGACGGTGAGGGTGGCCGTGAGCACGTCCCCGGGGACCACAGGCCGCTCGTAGGCGAACTTCTGGTCTCCGTGGACGATCCGGTGGAGGTCGATGGCCTCGGCGGTGAGGAAGGCGTTCATCGCCTCAAAGGCCAGCACGATCGAGAAGGTGGGCGGTGCCGTTCCGTGGACGTACTCCCCACCGATGGCTGCGACGAACTCGCGGATCCGCTCCTCGGCGACGACGTACGGCCCGGTCGCCGGGTACCTGCGCCCGACGAGGCTCGTGTCGATCGGCATGCAGGAACGCTAGCAGCGGTCAGATCGACGTCTTCTCCACTCGATAGCGCAGGTGGGTGACGTTCGGGGCGTCCACGACTCGGACCGGCGTCAGCCGGAGTGCGGGCATCCCCCGCGTGAAGAGGGGGAGCCCGTCGCCGACCACCAGCGGGACGACATGGAGCTGCACCTCGTCGACGAGACCGGCGGCCAGGCACTGGCGGGCCACGTCGGGCCGCCGCCGAGCGAGACCCACCGGTCGCCGGCGGCCGCCCGGGCGCGGGCCACGGCCGCCTCGATCCCGTCGACGAACACGAACTCGACGGGTCCCGTGGTGAGCGTCGGGGGCCGGTGGGTCACCACGACGTGCGGGACGTCGTACGGCGTCTCCTCCCAGCCACCCGCGTCGTCGCCCGAGCCGAACGCGCCGCGGCCGATCAGGATCGCCCCGGTGGTCTCGGTCAGCTCGTCGACGACCGGCCGGCTGAGCAGGGTCGGGTCGAAGTACCAGTCGTAGAGTCCGACGTCCGCGCCAGCGACACCGCCGACGTACCCATCGAGGCTGATCGCCATGTCCAGCAGCACCTTGGTCATGCGGTGTGGACCGGCCCGGACGTCCGGAGTCATCGGGCGAGCGCGGCTCAGGGGTGGTACGGCGGTGCCACACCCCAGCCCCAGCGGGGTACCGGTGCTTCGCCGACCACCTCCGCGCCGGGCTGGGAGTTGGCGAATGCGAGCCGGGTGCCCCACTCGACGTACCCGACGAAAGCCGCGCGGAACTCCGCGTCGTCGGGCAACCGCGCGTCGTCGGCTGCGAGGCCCATCAAGGTAGCGAACCGCAGGCGTTGCTCCGTGGTGATGGCGAGGTCGCGGTGGTGGTCGACCATCCGGGGATACCCCCCAAGGTCGTCGGTGTAGGTGGTCGGCCCACCGAAGACCTCGATCCACCAGGCTGCGACGTGCGACCGATGTGCCTCCTCCACGCCGCCAGGGAAGAGCGGGGACAGCAGGTCGTCCCGCTCCACGCGGTCGTAGAAGGCATCGATCAGGCCCCGCAGCGCGGGCTCGCCGCCGGCCCAGGAGAACAGCGTCGGAACCTCGGCCACGAGGCTATGCAATCATGTACTCAGCTCGGGAGCCAGAGGACGGCGAAGGGCGGTCACCCCGCTTGGGGACCGCCCTCGACGATGCAGGGGTGCGCCGGGTCAGCGCGTCTCGCGGTGCGCGGTGTGCTTGCGGCAGCGCGGGCAGAACTTCGCGAGCTCCAACCGGTCGGGGTCGTTGCGGCGGTTCTTCTTGGTGATGTAGTTGCGGTCCTTGCAGTCCACGCACGCGAGCGTGATCTTGGGGCGAACGTCGGAGCTCTTGCTGGCCACGGGAGTGTCCTTCTGCGTCGGTACTGAGGTCTGGTGCGGCGTCTGTCTGCGTAGCGGGGGCGGGACTCGAACCCGCGACACCACGATTATGAGTCGTGTGCTCTAACCACCTGAGCTACCCCGCCGCCCGGGACGGGGATCCCCACCGCACAAGTCTACGGCGGAGCCCCAACCCAGAGCCCCTTTACGGAATCGAACCGTAGACCTTCTCCTTACCATGGAGACGCTCTGCCGTCTGAGCTAAAGGGGCAACGACGAAGGAGAATACACAGCCGCGAGCACGGATGAGAAATCGTCTCGGCGCGCGCGGGACCGCGTCAATCGACCGCCGGGAGCGCGCCTGACGGCGCCGTTGCGACGCCGCGGCGGTGACACCCGACCAGGTGGTCGTCGACGATGCCGATGGCCTCCATCAGCGCGTACATCGTGGTCGGGCCGACGTGGGCGAAACCGCGCTTCTTCAACGCCTTGGAGAGCGCGAGGGACTCGGGCGACACCGTCAGCATGTCCTCGGTGCGCTCGGGTGCGGGCTCGACCTCGGGAGCGAAGCCGAGCACGAACTCCTCGAGGCCGCCGTGCTCCCGGAGGGCCACCGTGGCGCGCGCGTTAGTGATCGCCGCGTCGATCTTGCGCCGGTTGCGCACGATCCGGGCGTCGACCATGAGCCGGGCGGCGTCGCCCTCGTCGTACGCCGCCACGACGTCGGGCTCGAACCCCGCGAACACCTCGCGGAAGGCCTCCCGCTTGTTGAGGATCGTCAACCAGGACAGGCCGGACTGGAACGCCTCGAGGGTGAGCCGCTCGAGGTAGGCGGCCTCCCCGGCGACCCGCACGCCCCACTCTGTGTCGTGGTAGCGCTGGTTGACGGGGTGCCCCGAGCCCCACGGACAGCGGCTCACCCCGTCTTCGCCGACCACCGGCCCAGGCACGTCAGCGGTACTCGGGGTTCTCGAAGTCGAAGCGCGCCCCTGCGTCCCACTGCGTGCGCTGGTTGCCGTGGCCCGGGACCCCGCCGGCGTCCTTGAGGAGCTTGGCGAGGTGCAGGAGGTTCCAGGTCATGAAGGTGGTGTTGCGGTTCGTGAAGTCGTTCTCGGGACCGCCGCTGCCCTCGTCGAGGTACGACGGCCCGGGGCCTGCCTCACCGATCCAGCCGGCGTCCGCGTTGGGCGGGATCGTGAAGCCGACGTGCTGGAGGCTGTAGAGGATGTTCTGTGCGCAGTGCTTGATGCCGTCCTCGTTTCCGGTGATCAGGCAGCCGGCGACCCGGCCGTAGAAGAGGTACTGCCCCTTGTCGTTGACCTCGCCCGACAGCGAGTAGATCCGCTCGATGAGCTTCTTGGTGACGCTGGAGTTGTCCCCCAGCCAGATCGGGCCGGCGACCACGAGGATGTCGGAGACGAGGATGCCGGGCGACAGGTCCGGCCACGCGTCGTGCTCCCACCCGTGCTCGCGCATGTCGGGATGGACGCCGGTGGCCACGTCGTGGTCGATGAACCGGAGCACGTCCACCTCGACGCCGTGCTTGCGCATGATGGCCGCGCTCGCGTCGACCAACCCCTGGGTGTGGCTCGGCTCGGGGCTCTTCTTGAGCGTGCAGTTGACGAAGGTGGCTCTCAGGCCGCGGAAGTCGGGGTCGCTGGTCATGCTGCCACTCTCACGTCGGGTGCTGTCGCGCACAACGATCGGAGATGACGAATCAATGACGCCCTCAGCCGACCAGCTTCGCCGCCGTGGCTAGGGTCTGGTAGACGCCGTAGCCCAGCAGGACTGTCACCAAGCCCCAGGACAGGTAGACCCGCGCCGCTCCTCCTGCTGCTCCCCCCGGGCCGCCCTGGTCGGCGGGCTCGACGTCCGGCGCCGCGGCCGCGACGGTCTCCGGCGACTCGTGGAAGCGCTCGGCCACCGGCCGGATCAGCAGGTTGGCGCAGAAGCCGACGGCCAGGACGGCGACCATGGTGAACAGCGCGGGACGGTACGCCGCGGCCGTCAGCGAACCCGGCTCGCCCTGGGCGTCGAGGAAGCCGTTGATGATCAAGGGTCCGGCCACGCCCGCGGCCGACCAGGCGGTGAGCAGCCGGCCGTGGATCGCGCCCACCTGGAACACCCCGAAGAGGTCCCGCAGGTAGGCAGGGACGGTAGCGAACCCACCGCCGTAGAACGACAGGATGATCGCCGCCAGCAGCACGAAGAGCGCCGTCGAGGTCTCCCCGACGGTCGCGAGCAGGGCGTAGAGAACGATGCCGCCGCCCAGGTAGACCATGTAGATCGGCTTGCGGCCGATCTTGTCCGACGCCGACGACCACACGAACCGGCCAGCCATGTTGAACAGCGAGAGGATGCCGACGAACCCGCCCGCGGCGGCCACGGTAACAGTGGAGGTGCCACCCTCGCGGAAGAAGTCCTGCACCATCGGGCTGGCCTGCTCGAGGATTCCGATGCCGGCGGTGACGTTGCAGAAGAGCACCACCCAGAGGAACCAGAACTGCGGGGTCTTGATGGCGTTGGCCGCGGACACGTCCCCGTCGGTCACGAGGGCCTTGCTCTTCACCTGTTCGGGGTCGAAACCCTCGGGCTTCCAGCCCGGCGGCGGCACGCGCACGTTGGCGACGCCCACCATCATGATGACGAAGTAGATGACGCCGAGGCTGACGAAGAGCAGCGTGAGGCTGTGGCCGGAGGCGATCGAAGCGGGGTCCGCGGGGTCGTAGGAGGAGTCGTACGCCGACAACAGCTGGCGCGACAGCGGGCTGGCCACCATGGCGCCACCGCCGAAGCCCATGAT
>JBPCND010000133.1:0-18331 GCA_051001655.1 Nocardioides sp.
CGGAGGCGATCACGGGATGGCTGGTACCTCCCCCAAGGGTATCGATCTACCCGCTGAGGGGTTTGTCCTCGTCGCTGTGTCCGCAGGCGCCCGCGTCATCGTCGCCGGAGCTGCCTTCGAGGGTGCCTCCGGCTACCTCCACTTCTGACCCGCCTGTTGCCGGGGATAGGGAGCGCGCCACTACCGAGGCTGTGCGCGAAAGTGGCGGGTTGCTGCGAGGGGGGTGCGCCACTACCGAGGCTGTGCGCGAAAGTGGCGCGTGGGCGGGCGGTCGTGATGAACGGCGGTTCCGGCCGTGCAGATCCGCCGCCTCGGCATGAAAAAAGCCGCCCCGAGGGCGGCTCTTGTGCTCGGTTGCGGTCAGCGAGAGACTTTGCCTGCCTTCAGGCAACCGGTGCAGACGTTGAGACGCTTCGGTGAACCGTTCACGGTCGCGCGGACGCGCTGGATGTTCGGGTTGAAGCGACGCTTCGTGATCTTGCGCGACCACGGCCGGTTGTGGCCGAAGCCCGGGCGCTTGGCGCAGATGTCGCAGACGGCAGCCACCGTGAACTCCTGGATTGATCGAATGGGCAACCGCGCAAGAGTATCCGATGGCCCGCCGACGACGCCAATCGAACGCAGCCGTCTGGCTGCACTAACCTGAACGCCGCCACCTACCGGACAGAGAGGACACCGTTGCCGGCCGACGACATCGCCACTCTGGACCTCGACATCATCCTGCGGTTCGCCGAGGTGGCCCTTGCGGCACTCGCAGCCGCTCGCGAGGAGATCGACGCGCTCAACGTCTACCCGGTGCCGGACGGCGACACCGGCACCAACATGTTCCTCACGTTCGAGTCGGCTCGGGACGCCCTGGTCGGAGCCGACCCTCCCGGCGACGTCCGTGCTGCGTTGGCGGGCTTCGCCCGGGGCGCCCTGCTGGGTGCACGGGGAAGCTCAGGTGTCATCTTGGCCCAGCTGGTGGGCGCCGTGTGCTCACGCCTGGCGGAGGCCGGCCCCGACGACCGGACGGCGGCGGTGTTCGCCGACGGAATGGTTCGAGCAACCGAGGCGAGCTATGCCGCCGTGGGACAACCCGTCGAGGGCACCATCCTCTCGGTAGCCCGTGCGGCCTCGGACGCAGCGCAGACGGTGGCCCTCGACGAGCGAAGCCGTCTCGGACACGTGATCCGGGCCGCCGCCTCCGCAGCGCGCGAGGCTTTGGCCCGCACCCCCGACCAGCTCCGGACGCTGCGCGACGCCGGTGTCGTCGACGCCGGCGGTCGTGGGCTGTGCGTGATCCTCGACGCAGGCGAGACGGCTGTCACCGGTCGACGCCCCGTGTCGGCACCGGTCGCGCTCGGCACCCGAGCGATCCCGGTGCCCGTGCCGGCCGGAGACCTGACCGAGCACGGGCCGGCGTACGAAGTGATGTTCCTCCTCGAGGCCGACGAGCGGGAGATCCCGGCCCTGCGTCAGCGCCTCGCCCCGATGGGTGACTCGCTGGTCGTCGTGGGCGGGGGGCGGCTGTGGAACGTGCACGTCCATGTCGACGACGTCGGTGCGGCCATCGAGGCCGGGATCGAAGCGGGGCGACCGCACCGTGTCCGGGTGACCCACTTCGCGGAGCAGATCGACCGACAGAGGTCGCGGCAGCTGCGGCGTCAGTCCGAACGACGAGGCCGGCGCGTGGTCGTCGTGGCGGCAGGCGAGGGCCTGCGCGGCCTGTTCGCGCAGGCAGGAGCCGTCGTCGTGCCGGGCGGTCCGGGGCGTCATCGCCCGTCCACGGGCCAGATCCTGGACGCGATCCGAGAGTCGGGGGCGGCCGAGGTCGTCGTGCTTCCCAACGACCGCGACTGCCTCCCCGCGGCCGAGGCGGCCGCACACACCGCGCGCCGGGAGCTCGACGTGCGTGTCGCAGTGGTGGCGACCTCGGCGCAGGTGAAGGGGCTCGCCGCGCTGGCGGTCCACGAACCCGGACGCGCCTTCGACCAGGACGTGCTCGAGATGACCGCGGCCGCCCGGCACGCCCGCTCCGGGGCGGTCACGGTGGCCTCCCGCCAGGCGATGACGAGCGCGGGTCCCTGCGAACCCGGCGACGTCCTCGGTGTCATCGAGGGTGACTTCACCGTTGTCGGAGCCGACCTGTTCACTGTCGCCACGGAAGTCATCGAGCGGCTCCTCGGAGGTGGTGGTGAGCTGGTCACGGTGGTCTCCGGCGGCGGCGGCACCGACCTCGCGCAGCAGTGTGCGGCGTACCTCTCCCACGTTCACCCGACGGTGGACGTGGTCCGCTACGACGGCGGCCAGGACCGCTACCCGCTCCTGGTCTGTGTCGAGTAGGAACGGCTGACGATGCCTGTCATCACCTGGGACTCCAAGATCTCTACCGTCGCCGGCTCCGCGGCGGCCAAGATCGAGAAGGCCTTCGGCTACCGCACATTCGGCGAGCTCTTGACGCACTACCCGCGCCGGTACGTCGACAAGGGAAGCGTCAGCGACCTGGGTTCACTCGAGCTCGACGAGCAGATCACGTTCGTCGCACGCGTGATGCGCGCCGAGCAGAAGACCTACCCCGACCGACGGCGCGGCGGCCTGGCCTACCGGCTCGAGGTGTCTGTCGCCACCGAGCAGGACACCCTCACCCTTACTTTCTTCGACAAGAAGAAGCATCTGGCCGACTGGCGCGCACGGACGGTCAAGGAGGGCGTCACGGGCCTGTTCTCCGGCAAGGTGGGACGGTTCCGCAACACCTGGCAGCTGACCAACCCGCAGACCAAGATCTTCGGTGGCGTCGCGGCAGACCAGGACGCCGACCTCGCTCTCGCGGCCTTCGACGCGATGCCGAACCTCCTCACCATCTATCCCGCGACGGCCGGGCTGCAGTCCTGGCAGGTCGAGGACGCGATCACGCTCGCGCTCTCGATGCTTGACGTGTTCCCCGAGACCCTCCCCGACGGCGTCCGCCGGTCGCGCGGTCTGCTCGACGCGCACCAGGCGCTCGCCTGGATCCACCGTCCGGACAGCTGGGCACAGAAGCACGCTGCGGAGGAACGGCTTCGCTTCGAGGAGGCCTTCGTCACCCAGACCGCGCTGGCCCAACGGCGGGCGGGGCTGGCCGCCCTGGACGCCCAGCCTCGTCGCGGTCGAGAAGGCGGCCTCCTCGACCCGTTCGACGGGCGACTGCCGTTCACGCTGACCGAAGGACAGCACCGGGTCTCGGAGGAGATACTCGCCGACCTCGCGGCCGGACACCCGATGCACCGGCTGTTGCAGGGCGAGGTGGGTTCCGGCAAGACCGTCGTCGCACTGCGGGCCATGCTCCGAGTGGTCGACTCCGGCGGCCAGGCGGCGTTGTTGGCCCCCACCGAGGTGCTCGCGCAGCAGCACCATCGATCGCTCTCGCAGCTGCTGGGCGACCTCGCCGCCGGCGGGATGCTCGGGGGCGCGGCCGACGGCACCCAGGTCGCGCTCCTCACCGGCTCGCTCGGCGCGGCCGCGCGGAAGTCCGCCCTGCTGGATGCTGCCTCCGGAGCAGCTGGCATCGTCATCGGCACGCACGCGCTGCTCGAGGATGTCGTCCAGTTCACCGACCTCGGGTTGGTCGTGGTCGACGAGCAGCACCGGTTCGGGGTGGAACAACGAGCCGTGCTCTCCCAGAAGGCCGGTCTCACCCCGCCCCATGTCCTGGTGATGACCGCCACCCCGATCCCGCGCACCGTGGCGATGACAGTGTTCGGCGACCTCGAGACATCGACTCTCACGGAGCTGCCCTGGGGCCGGGCGCCGATCCAGACGACGGTCGTCCCGCTGCGTGACCGACCGGAGTGGATCGAGCGCGCCTGGGCCCGGATCCGCGAGGAGGTGGGGGCCGGCAGGCAGTGTTACGTCGTCTGCCCTCGGATCGCCGCCGGTGCCGGTCCGGGTTCCGCACGTGTCGATGAGGAAGCTGTCGGGCCGGCTGAGGGAGAGACCTCCCTCTCTGCGGTCGACGACATCACCCCGATGCTCCAGGGCGGCCCGCTGGCCGGCCTGCGGATCTCCTCGCTCCATGGCCGACAGGCACCAGAGCAGAAGGACCAGACGATGCGCTCCTTCGCCGCCGGCGACATCGACGTACTCGTGGCGACCACCGTCATCGAGGTCGGCGTCGACGTCGCCAACGCCACAACGATGGTGGTCCTCGACGCGGAACGTTTCGGCGTCTCACAGCTCCACCAGATCCGCGGCCGGGTCGGGCGCGGCGAGCATCCGGGCCTGTGCCTCCTGGTCACCGGCGTCGAGGCCGAGTCACCGGCCCGGGTCCGTCTGGACGCCCTTGCCGGCACCACCGACGGCTTCGAGCTGTCACGGCTGGACCTCGAGCAGCGCCGGGAGGGCGACGTCCTCGGTGCCTCCCAGTCCGGTCGGCGCTCGGGGCTCCGGCTGCTGTCGGTGCTGCGCCACGAGGACGTCATCACGGACGCTCGTACGGCGGCCGAGGAGGTGGTCGCGGCCGATCCGGTCCTCGGCCTGCATCACGACCTGATGCGAGCCGTCGACCGGTTGCACGAGTCCGAGCAGGCCGACTTCCTGGAGAAGGCATGAGTCCATGAGCACGCGGATCATCGGAGGAACCGCGTCCGGCCGCCGGATCAAGACGCCCGGCGGGGACGCGACGCGGCCGACGTCGGACCGGGTCCGGGAGGCGTTGTTCTCCTCGCTGGAGGCCGCGCTCGGCTCGATCACGGGCCTGCGGTTCCTCGATCTCTACGCCGGCTCCGGCGCCGTAGGTCTCGAGGCCTGCTCGAGGGGGGCCGGCGTCGTGACCTGCGTGGAGCAGGATCGGCGTACGTCGGCACTCATCCGCGACAATGCGCGAGCCTTGGGCTTCCGCGTGGTCGAGGTGATGACGGCACCGGTGCGTCGGATCCTGCTGATGAGCCCGCGGGCGCCGTACGACGTGGTCTTCCTCGACCCGCCCTATCACCTGCCCGACGAGGAGGTGCTCGCCGACCTGACGTCGCTGGTCGCTCAGAACTGGCTCGCCGAGGCGGCCCTGGTCGTGGCCGAACGGTCCCGACGGGGGGCCGAACTCAGCTGGCCGACCGGGCTGGTGGGTGATCGTGAGAAGAAGTACGGCGAGACCCTGCTTTGGTACGGTCACGCAGCGACCGGCGCCTCGTGAGCCGGCCACCTCCACGTCGAGAGCCCTAGGAGCATCTGTGCGCAGAGTTGCGTGCCCCGGTTCGTTCGACCCTGTGACCAACGGGCACCTCGACATCATCGGTCGGGCTTCGACCCTCTTCGACGAGGTGGTGGTCGCCGTGGGGGTGAACAAGTCCAAGTCCCGGCTGTTCTCGGCCGAGGAACGGATGGACATGCTGACGCAGGTGTGCACCGACTTCGGCAACGTGCGGGTCGACTGCTTCGCGGGACTGCTCACCGACTTCTGCCGAGACCGACAGGTGACCGCGATCGTCAAGGGCCTACGCGCGATCAGCGATTTCGACTACGAGCTGCAGATGGCCCAGATGAACTCCAGCCTCGCCGACATCGAGACCGTCTTCGTGCCGACCAGCCCCGAGTACTCCTTCCTGGCGTCCAGCCTGGTGAAGGAGGTCGCCGCCTTCGGTGGCGACGTCTCCTCCTTGGTTCCTCCCAGCGTCCTGTCACGGCTCACGGCCCGGCTCGCTGAACGGGACGGAGGTCTCTGACCGCTCCGCAGGTCTTCGGTTCGACCGGTATGGTCCCTAGATGCGACGCGAGCGTCGTCTCCTGCCGGGGGGTAGGGGAGCCGGGAACTACGCTCGCCGGGACTTCTGGGAAGGGACAACGTGGACGTGCACACGAAGCTCGCCGAGATGCGGCGGGTGATCGAGGAGGCGCGCTCGATGCCCATGTCCGCGTCGGCGGTGGTCAACCGGACGGAGCTGCTAGCCCTGGTCGAGGAGCTGAGCGCCGCGGTCGACTCGGCGTTCAGCGACGCCAAGAGGGTCGTCGCCGACCGGGAGTCCGTCGTGGACGACGGCCGCAAGGAGGCAGACGAGCTCATCGCCGAGGCCAAGAACGAGCGTGAGCACATCCTCTCTGACACCGAGGTGTTCCGGCTGGCCTCACGCGAGGCCGGTCAGGTTCGCGAGCACGCCCGGTCCGAGTCCGAGGCGCTTCGTCAGGAAACCGACCACTACGTCGACGCCAAGCTGGCCAACTTCGAGATCACGCTCGACCGCACCATGGAGGCCGTCAAGCGTGGACGCGAACGACTGGCCGGGCGCTCGGTGCTGGACTCGCTCACCGACGACGAGGTCGACAAGATCACGCTCCCCGAGCATCTCGACGACTAGCCGCGTCGTTTTGGCTGCGGGGCCCCCAGTTCGGTACTCTGGACGACGGTCCTGCACGCCCCACCGGAGACCAGCTCCCCGGCAAGGTGCGTGGGACCGAGATCTGTTCCGCCCGATGACCCGAATGGACCTGCTGTGCGTCTCGACCCGAGAGCGCCGCTCGTGCTCGACACACGCGAGCTCGGCCGCCGCCCGGGGTCCCAACGTCGGCAGTCCCTGACGGCACCGGCGCCGGCAGATCTTGGTATCGAGGTCCTTCACGTCCCCGAGGGATCGCCCGTCGAGTTCGAGACCAGGCTCGAGGCGGTCATGGAGGGAGTCCTCGTCACGGGCACGGCCACAGCCGGGCTGACGGGGGAGTGTGTGCGGTGCCTGGAGGAGATCCGTGACGAGGTCGCGGTCGACTTCCAGGAGCTCTTCGTCTATCAGGAGAGCGACACCGCCGCCGGCGAGGAGGACGGCGCCACCAGCCGACTCGTGGGCGACCTTCTCGACCTCGAGCCGCTGGTGCGGGATGCGGTGGTGCTCTCGCTGCCGTTCCAGCCGCTGTGCCGCGACGACTGTCCGGGTTTGTGCGTCGAGTGTGGCGCCCGGCTCGCAGATGATCCTGGACACCAGCACGAGGAGACGATCGACCCCCGGTGGGCGACGCTCCGCGAGCTGGCCGACGACGTACCCAGCCGGGAATCCGGCCGAGTTGAGGAGTGAGATAAGTGGCTGTTCCGAAGCGGAAGATGTCGCGGAGCAACACGCGTCACCGTCGTTCTCAGTGGAAGGCCGTCGCGCCGTCCCTCGTGAACTGCGCGAACCCGGCCTGCGGGGCCAAGCACCTGCCGCACCGCGCCTGCGGTGAGTGCGGTCAGTACGGCGCCCGGGCCGACCTTCGCCAGGTCCTCTGAACGACGACCCGTGAGCGAGGCCTACGCCGACTTGCGGGAGGCGCTCGGCGAGCCGGTTCTCGGCGCCGAGCTGCTGGACCGCGCCCTGACGCACCGGTCCTTCGCCTACGAGAACGGTGGCCTGCCCACCAACGAACGCCTGGAGTTCCTCGGCGACGCGGTGCTGGGAGTCGTCGTCACCGACACCCTGTTCCGCACCCACCCCGACCTGTCCGAGGGCAGGTTGGCCAAGCTGCGTGCCGCGGTGGTCAACGCACGCGCGCTCGCCGAGGTTGCCCGCACCATCGGCCTCGGTGAGCACGTCAAACTGGGACGCGGCGAGGAAACCACCGGAGGACGCAACAAGGCCTCGATCCTCTCCGACACCGTTGAAGCGGTGATCGGGGCCGTCTACCTCTCCGGAGGCTTCGAGGCGGCGAGCACGGTGATCCACTTGTTGTTCGACCCGCTCATGGCCACCGCCGCGCGGCTCGGAGCCGGACTCGACTGGAAGACCAGCCTGCAGGAGCTGTCCGCCGAGCATGCTCTCGGAGTGCCGGAGTACGTCATCGAGGACGAGGGTCCCGATCACGAGAAGACCTTCAGCGCGCAGGTCCAGGTCGGCTCCTCGCTCTACGGCCACGGGACCGGGAGGTCGAAGAAGGAGGCGGAGCAACAAGCCGCCGAGACCGCTTACCGCGCCATCGCTGCCGAGCACGGCGACGTCGAGACGATCATCATCACCGTCGGCTGACCCCGGACTCCGACCGATGTCGTCGCCCCGTCACCGTGCCTGAGCTGCCTGAGGTCGAAGTCGTACGCCGCGGCCTCGTGACCCACGTCGTGGGCCGCACCTTCACCCGGGTGGACGTGCTGCATCCACGTCCTGTGCGACGGCACCTCGCCGGACCGGACGACTTCGCCGCGGCGATCACCGGCCGGACGGTCCTCGCGGCCTGCCGGCGGGGCAAGTACCTCTGGCTGCCCCTCGACAGTGGCGAGGCGATCCTCGGCCACCTCGGGATGAGCGGCCAGCTGCTCGTGCAGCCGGTCGGCGCGGTCGACGAACGGCACCTGCGCGTGCGGATGGTCCTCGACGCGCCGTACGAGCTCCGCTTCGTCGATCAACGGATGTTCGGCGGTCTCGCGGTCTCTCGAAGCGGGGGCGCACTCCCCCATGAGATCGTGCACATCGCCTGTGACCCGTTGGACCCCGACTTCGACGACGCGGTCTTCGTGGTCAGGGTCCGCGCGAAGGTCTCCGGGATCAAGCGGATCCTGCTGGACCAGACGGTGGTGTCGGGCGTCGGCAACATCTACGCCGACGAGGCGCTCTGGCTGGCCCGCCTGCACGGCGACCGTCCCGGGAACCGGCTGACCCGGTCCCAGGTCCACGAGGTGCTCGACGGGGTTCGCCAGGTGATGAGCTCCGCACTCGACCAGGGCGGGACGTCCTTCGACGCTCTCTACGTCAACGTCAACGGCGAGAGCGGATACTTCGACCGGTCGCTCGAGGCCTACGGCCGGGCAGGCAAGCCGTGCGCGCGCTGCAGCACGCCGATCGTCCGCGTGGCGTTCATGAACCGGTCGTCGTTCTTCTGTCCGCGGTGTCAGTCGCGGCCGCGACTGCGCTCTCGCTGAACCGTCTCCGGCACGATGCCGCTCTGGTCGATCGGTGTCCAGTCCTCCGAGGCGACCCACTCGCTGCCGCAGCCACTGCACGCGAACACCGGCTCGCCGGCGATGGCATCCGCCGTGCGTGACCAGCTGCACTCCTGACGGCAGGCTGAGGTCTGGAGCGGACGGCCCATCCCGACACGATACCGAGGCCCGATCCCGCCGCCGCGGCCTGCTCTTGGCATTGACCCGATCCTGCGAGCGTGGGACTCTGGAAAGCGATCGCCACACACATCTTCGGCTGCGAACCAGCCGGTCCCCCGGTGTGCTTCCTCCACCAACAAAGGACTGATCATGGCCAAGGCGCTCCTCGGCACCATGAGCACCACCAACCCCCGTGTCATCGACTCCCTGGTCGCGGAGAATCGTCGCCTGCGGCGACGGGTCAGCGATCTCGAGGCGCACATGCTCAGGCTCTCGGCGGAGAACGACGCGCTCGCGGCCGCGCTGCACGACGAGCCGTTGCTGACGCTCGAGCACGCCTGAGCCGACCCGATCGACCCCGGTTTGGGCGGCGGACGTGAGGGGTAACTTCGTATCGTTGACCGAAGTGGCCGCCGTACCGGTGCGGGCCCGGCGAGAGGAACCCATGCGTCGTCCACACCTTTCGGCAGCATCCGCTGCCGTCGCCGCCCTGGCAACCGCTGGGTTGCTGCTCACCACTGCGACCCCGGCCACAGCGCACGGCGGGTCCGACGCGGCCGAACTTCTCGGCAGCCAAGATGTTGGTGGCCTGCCCGCCCCCCTCATCACCAGCGATAACGTCCGGCCGTTGCGCAACGTGCCGGGCTCCGCCGGGATCTCCGGGTGCTTCCTGCAGACCGCTCCGCTCTTCGTGATGTCGAGCCTGGACTCGATCACGGTCTACGACGTGAGGAACCCGGAGGCGCCGACGCGCGTGGGCACGCTGCCGAGTGCGCAGTTCGAGAACGAGGCCATGAACTGTGGCGAGCGCAAGACCAAGAGCGGCACCAAGCGCTTCGCCCTCATCGGAGTCGACCTCTACCAGGTCTCGCCCGACGATCCCAACCACGTCAACGCCGGGGACGGCAACGAGCTCGTGATCGTCGACGTCACCAACCCGAGCACTCCCAAGATCATGTCGCGGGCCCCGGGAACGACGTCGACGCACACGGTCAGCTGCATCGACGAGACCGACTGCACCTACGCCTACTCGGCCGGAGGCAGGGGCAAGTTCTCCATCTTCGACCTGACCAACCTTGCCAATCCGGTCGAGCTCGACGCCGACCCGGCCACGGCCGGGGTCCAGCCGTTCCGGTCCCCGACCCCGGCGCACAAGTGGAACTTCGACGCGGCCGGCTACGGCACGCACACCGGCTTCGACGGCTCCTCGATCTTCGATGTGAGCGACCCGCGTCAGCCGCGGCTGGTGACGACCACCGGTGCTGCCGGACGTGGTGAGGACCCGGCCTACCCGGGCTACAACGACTTCATCCACCACAACTCGTTCCGCCCCAACGCCAGTGCGTTTGCGCCGTTCACCGCGCCCTCGCTCGCCAACGGCAACGTCCTGCTCATCACCGAGGAGGACTACGAGCAGACCGACTGCAGCCAGGCCGGCTCTTTCCATACCTGGAAGGTCAACACCCTCGACGGCACCCCGGACGCAATCGTCCCGCTGGACAAGGTGGAGCTCTCCGACCTCGGGAACTTCCCCTCGCCGGTGGGTGCGTTCTGCTCGGCACAATGGTTCTCCTACCACCCTTCGGGCATCGTGGCAATCGGGTTCTACGGCGGCGGCATGCAGCTGATCGACGTACGAGACCCGCTCGACATAAAGCCCTACGGTCACGCCGTGTCGGGTGTTTCCGAGGTGTGGGACGCCTACTGGATGCCCGTCTACACCAGCAAGGGCCGGATGACCGCCCAGAAGACCAACATCGTCTACGCCGTCGACGTCGTACGCGGCCTCGACGTCTTCGAGGTCGACCTCCCGGGTGCGACGCGGTTGGCGCAGCCGACCGCACTCGGGGTCGGCAACCCGATGACCACGTGGGAGTGGCCCGAAGAGGGCGTCCCCCTTGTCCTGCTCCTCGTCGCCCTGGCGGGCTCAGCGGTGCTCCGGAGACGTGTCCGTCCCACCCGTTCATAAGTCTTCGACAGGGATCATCAGCTAGGCGGAGGCTCCCCGGATCTGGCGGTCCGGGCCGGTAGGCTCATGCGCGACCGGCGAACCGTGAGGAGCCACCGTTGTACCTCAAGAGCCTGACGCTGCGCGGGTTCAAGTCGTTCGCGTCGACGACGACCCTGCAATTCGAGCCCGGCATCACGTGCGTCGTCGGCCCCAACGGGTCGGGAAAGTCCAATGTCGTCGATGCGCTGGCCTGGGTGATGGGTGAGCAGGGCGCCAAGTCGCTGCGCGGCGGCAAGATGGAGGACGTCATCTTCGCCGGCACGTCGGGTCGGCCGCCGCTGGGCCGGGCTGAGGTCGCGCTGACGATCGACAACGCCGACGGTGCCCTGCCGATCGAGTACTCCGAGGTCACGATCAGCCGGACGATGTTTCGCAACGGTGGCTCCGAGTACGCCATCAACGGCCAGTCCTGCCGCCTGCTCGACGTCCAGGAGCTGCTCTCAGACTCCGGCATCGGCCGGGAGATGCACGTGATCGTGGGGCAGGGGCAGCTCGACTCGATCCTGCACGCGACGCCCGAGGACCGGCGGGGCTTCATCGAGGAGGCCGCCGGCGTCCTCAAACACCGCAAGCGCAAGGAGAAGGCGCTTCGCAAGCTGGACTCGACCGAGGGCAACCTCACCCGGCTCAGCGACCTCCTCACCGAGATCCGCCGCCAGCTCAAGCCGCTCGGACGGCAGGCCGAGGTCGCTCGCAGGGCGGCCGTGGTGCAGGCCGACGCCCGGGACGCCCGTGGCCGACTCCTCGCCGATGACCTGATCACCTGCCGGACCGCTCTGGAGCAGGAGCTGGCCGACGAGACGATCCTGCACGAACGTCGAGGTGAGGTGGAGGCCGGGATCGCTGCAGCCCGGCAGCGGGAGACCGGCCTGGAGGCGGCGCTCCGTGCGGACCTGCCCGCCTTGTCGGCAGCCCAGGAGACCTGGTTCGGGCTCTCCGGTCTGCGTGAGCGCCTCATCGGAACGGCAGGCCTCGCTGCGGAGCGCGTACGCAATGCCCGGGACGCCGACGAACCAGCCACCTCCTCGGGGCACGATCCCGACCATCTGGTCGCCGAGGCCGAGCGGCTGCGCACCCAGGAGCTCGAGATCGCCGAGGTGGTCGCACGCGACCGGACCGATCTGCACGACGCGCTCGTGACCCGTGAGCGGGCCGAGCAGGCGCATGTGGAGGAAGACCGCCGGGTGGCAGGGCTGCTGCGTGCAGCGGCCGACCGGCGCGAGGGTCTGGCTCGCCTGCACGGACAGGTGAACTCCTTGAGGAGCCGAGCCGGCGCGGCCGACGACGAGGTCGCACGTTTGGGGTCGGCGCGAGAGGAGACACTCGCGCGCGCCGAGCGTGCCCAGCGCGGCTTCACCGCGCTGGAGATGAGCGTCGCCGGGCTCGATGCGGGTGAGGAGGGGCTCGACTCCGAGCACGAGGGTGCCTCCTCCAGCCTCGCCGACATCGAGGAACGCCTCGCCAAGACGCGCCAGGAGGCCCAGTCTGCCGAGCACGAACGCGTCGCACTGACCGCTCGCAGGGAGGCCCTCGAGCTCGGGCTGAACCGCAAAGACGGGGCAGGGGCGTTGCTGGCCGCCTCCCACCAGGTCTCGGGGCTGCTGGGGTCCGTCGCCGCGCTGCTGTCGGTGCGCTCGGGCTACGAGACGGCCATCGCTGCTGCCCTCGGGTCGGCCGCCGATGCCGTCGCCGTCGAGCATGTCGATGCGGCGATCGGTGCCCTGGACCATCTCAAGTCCGAGGATCTGGGCCGGGCTGGGTTCCTGCTCGGAGGCGTGGACCTCGACGATGCGCAGTGGCCCGGGCTACCGGCGCACGCGTCGTACGCCGTGGACGTGGTCGACTGCCCCGACAATCTGCGTCCGGCCCTGCGAGGGATGCTGTTCAAGGTCGCCGTCGTCGACGACCTCGCCACGGCTCGGTCCATGGTCGCGGAGATGCCTGACCTGGCTGCGATCACCCGTGAGGGAGACCTGGTCGGGGCCCACTACGTCTCGGGAGGGTCCTCTGTCCAACCCAGCCTCATCGAGGTGCAGTCGGCCGTCGACGAAGCCACCGAGCAGCTGGCTGCCGCGGGGCACACCTGCGAGCGGTTGGCCTTCGAGCTCTCCCGGCTGGAGGAGGAGCGCTCGCAGGCCCAGCACCGGGTCGACGTGGCTCTCGCGAGGCTCCACGAGTCCGACGCCACGCTGGCCGCGGTGGCTGAGGAGCTCGGCCAGTTCGGCTCGCTCACCCGGGCGGCCAAGGGCGAAACCGAGCGGCTCACGGCAGCGATCGCCGCTGCCGAGGCTGCCCGCGACGAGGACCTGGCCGGGCTGGCCGACCTCGAGCTGCGGCTCGCTGGCGCCGTGGATCGGCCGGACGAGGAGCCCGACACCGACGAGCGGGAACGGCTGGCCGAGCAGGCTCGTGCCGCTCGCGCCGTCGAGATGGACGCGATGCTCGCACTGCGCTCCGGCGAGGAACGGGCCCAGGCACTGGCGGGCCGGGCCGACTCGCTGATCCGGGCCGCGCAGGACGCCCGCGGTGCCCGCGCCCGTGCCGCTGCACGCCGTGACCGGCTGGTCCGCGAGGGCCGCGCGGCCGAAGCGGTCGGCCGGGGCGTGGCCCGCGCACTGCAGCGGCTCGAGCTCTCGATCTCCGCAGCCGCGGCGAACCGGTGGCAGATCGAGGAGTCCCGACGGGGTCGTGAGGGGGAGCTCGCCGCAGTCCGAGGGCACCTGCGCGACCTGGTGACCGAGCACGACGAGCTGGTCAACACCGTCCACCGCGACGAGATGGCCAGGAGCGCGCAACGGATGCGCATCGAGCACCTGGAGGAGCGGGCTCTCGAGGAGCTCGGCCTCGACATCGACATCCTTGTCGCCGACTACGGTCCGGACAACCTCGTGCCTGCGGTGCCAGGTCCAGACGATGCGTCCCGGGCGGCCGGCGACGAGGACCGGTCCGCGCCGGAGCCGACGCCTTACGTGCGTGAGGAGCAGCAGAAGCGACTCCGTGCCGCGGAGCGCTCTCTCGCGATGCTCGGCAGGATCAACCCGCTCGCCCTGGAGGAGTTCTCGGCGCTCGAGGAACGGCACCGATACCTCACCGAGCAGCTCGAGGATCTGCGGAGGACCCGCAAGGACCTGCTTGACATCGTCCACGAGGTCGACGAGCGGGTCGAGCAGGTCTTCACCGAGGCATGGGAGGACGTCCGGACCGCCTTCGAGTCGGTGTTCTCCCGGCTGTTCCCCGGGGGGGAGGGAAAGCTCGTCCTCACCGACCCCTCGAGCATGCTGTCCACCGGCATCGAGGTCGAGGCGCGACCAGCCGGAAAGCGGGTGAAGCGGCTGTCCCTACTCTCCGGAGGTGAGCGCTCGCTGGTCGCCGTGGCATTCCTCGTGGCTCTGTTCAAGGCACGGCCCTCACCGTTCTACATCCTCGATGAGGTCGAGGCTGCCCTCGACGACACCAACCTCGGGCGGCTCCTGGAGATATACCAGGAGCTGCGGGAGAACAGCCAGCTCCTGGTGATCACGCACCAGAAGCGGACCATGGAGGTCGGCGACGCCCTCTACGGCGTGACGATGCGTGGCGACGGAGTCTCGGCCGTGATCAGCCAGCGGTTGCGGGAGCCCGAGCCGGCATGAGCGAGCGGGCGTCACGGCCGATCCGCCCGGTCAAAGCGTCCCGGACCGGATCCGCTCAGCCGTGGGTCACTCGTCTGCGGATGAGTCGGCGCGTCTCCGTCTGATTGGATGATCCGGTGGAGTACCTCTGGTTGGTCATCGCTGTCACGGTCGTCCTGGTCGGCGCCCTCGCCGGCCTCGTCACCACCCGCAAACGGGGCAGGACCCCCGTCGACCGGGACGCCTCGACGGACGTCCTCCCACCCGCAGAGCCGAAGACCGCCGACGGTGCCGACGGCCCGCGTGACACCGCCACCCGGACCGTCGAGGAAACGACTGTCCCGACGCTCGAGCGACCCGAGTCGACGGCGAGCCGGATGGTGCGGCTACGCGAGCGGCTGTCGCGCTCGCAGAGCCCGCTCGGTCGCGGGCTGCTCGCGTTGCTTTCCCGCGACGTCACCGACGAGGGCACCTGGGAAGAGATCGAGGACACCCTCATCACCGCCGACATCGGGGTGGTCCCGGCACAGGAGCTGGTCGCGAGACTGCGCACCCGGGTCAAGGTCGAGGGCAGGACCGACGCGTCGATCCGCGACATCCTGCGGCAGGAGCTCGTCACCCTCGTCGACCCCTCGCTGGACCGGGAGCTGAGTGTCCAGGGCGCCGATGGCGCCCCGGGGGTCGTGCTGATGGTCGGCGTCAACGGCACCGGGAAGACGACGACGGTCGGCAAGCTGGCTCGGGTGCTCGTGGCCCGGGATCTGACGGTCCTGCTCGGAGCGGCCGACACCTTCCGCGCAGCGGCTGCCGAGCAGCTCACGACCTGGGGCGAGCGTGTCGGGGTCCCGGCCGTCCGCGGCGCCGAGGGCAGTGACCCGGCGAGCGTGGCGTTCGAGGCGGTCAAGCAAGGCATGGCACAGCAGATCGACGTCGTGCTCGTCGACACCGCCGGCCGACTACAGAACAAGTCCGGCCTCATGGACGAGCTCGGCAAGATCAAGCGGGTGATCGAGAAGCAGACCCCCGTCACCGAGGTGCTCCTCGTGCTCGACGCGACGACCGGACAGAACGGGATGTCGCAGGCCCGGATCTTCGGCGAGGTCGTCGACGTGACCGGCATCGTGCTCACCAAGCTCGACGGGTCGGCCAAGGGCGGCATCGTCGTCACGGTGCAGCGGGAGCTCGGCGTACCGGTCAAGCTGGTCGGTCTGGGCGAGGGAGCCGACGACCTGGCGCCGTTCGATCCGGACGCATTCGTCGCCGCTCTGCTGGACGAGCAGGTCTGAGCCGACGCCCGCGAACGATGCGACGACCGACGTCGGGTCGCCCGGCTCTTCCGCAACATCGCCGTAACACAGCGTCGGGAAGCGTCACCTGCTCGCAACAGGCAATGCGGAGAACCGAAACATCGTTCGCCGAGAGTCTTCCCATGGGCCTCGGTCGACAGCGCAGTCGGTCCCGATGAGCCTGACCTGACCTGACTCGACACGATCTCGAGGTAGAGACACATGGATTCTGGCGATACCGCTTGGGTGTTGACCTCCGCGGCTCTGGTGCTGTTGATGACCCCGGGCCTCGCGTTGTTCTACGGGGGAATGGTCCGCGCGAAGAGCGTCCTGAACATGATGATGATGAGCTTCGGCGCGCTCGCGCTTATCAGTGTGCTGTGGGTGACGTACGGCTACTCGATGGCCTTCGGCAACGATGTCGGTGGTGGGTTGCTCGGCGACCCGACCGAGTTCTTCGGTCTCGCGGGCCTGATGGGCACCGAGGGGGTCGACAACGGCTTCGCAGCAACCAGCCTGGTGTTCACTGTGCCTTCGATGGCGTTCGTGGCTTTCCAGGCTGTGTTCGCCATCATCACCGTCGCACTCATCTCGGGAGCGATCGCGGACCGGGCCAGGTTCGGGCCGTGGTTGATCTTCGCCGGCATCTGGGCGACCGTCGTGTACTTCCCGGTCGCGCACTGGGTCTTCGCCTTCGACGGTGCCGAGTCCGAGACGGGCGGCTGGATCGCGAACCGGCTGCTCGCGATCGACTTCGCCGGTGGCACCGCCGTCCACATCAATGCCGGCGCGGCGGGCCTGGCGCTCGCGCTGGTGCTCGGGCGACGGGTCGGCTTCAAGCGCGACCCGATGCGCCCGCACAACCTGCCGCTCGTCATGATCGGCGCGGGCATCTTGTGGTTCGGCTGGTTCGGTTTCAACGCCGGCTCCGCGCTGTCCGCGAACGGGCAGGCCGCAGAGGTGTTCGTCGCCACCCTGGTCGCCACAGCAGCCGCGGCCCTCGGCTGGTTGCTGGTCGAGAAGCTCCGGGACGGACATCCGACGTCACTGGGCGCGGCCTCGGGCGTCGTTGCCGGTCTCGTCGCGATCACCCCGGCCTGTTCCTCGGTCACCCCGCTCGGCGCGATCGCCGTCGGGCTGGTCGCCGGGCTGCTGTGTGCACTGGCGGTCGGGCTCAAGTTCAGGTTCGGGTACGACGACTCGCTCGATGTCGTGGGCGTCCACCTGGTCGGCGGGCTCTGGGGGACCCTGGCCGTCGGCCTGTTCGCCAGCGCGGCGACCACCGCCGGGGTAGACGGGCTGTTCTACGGTGGCGGTGTCGACCAGCTGTGGCGCCAGGCCGTCGGTGCCCTTGCGGTGCTGGTCTACTCGTTCGTCGCGGCCTACGTCATCGGCTTTGTCCTGCAGAAGACGGTGGGCTTCCGGCTCGACGAGGAGGCCGAGCTGGAGGGCATCGACAGCATCGAGCACGCGGAGTCGGCGTACGACTTCGTCACGAGCGGTGGCGGCGGCCGGACGCTGACCGGCAGCACGGCGCCACTGACCAAGACCGAGGACAGGAGCGTGAACGCATGAAGCTGGTCACGGCGGTGGTCAAGCCGCACAAGTGGGAAGACGTCCGGGAGGCGCTCGAGACGTTCGGTGTCGCGGGCATGACGGTGAGCGAGGTGAGTGGGTACGGGCGCCAGAAGGGGCACACCGAGGTCTACCGCGGCGCCGAGTACGACATCGCCCTGGTGCCCAAGATCCGGCTCGAGATCGTGGTCGAGGATGCCGACACCGGCGATATCGTCGACATCATCGTGAAGACCGCCCAGACCGGTCGGATCGGCGACGGCAAGGTCTGGGTCCAGCCGGTCGAGTCGGTGGTGCGGGTCCGCACCGGGGACCGCGACGAGGCCGCCGTCTAGACCGGTGAGTGCCGCCGACCGTGCCGAGCGGAGCCGGGTCGCCGACGAGCTGTGCGTGCATGCGCTCGAGACCGTGCTCGGCGGCGCCGACGAGACCGGGGTGGCCCTGGTGGCGGTGGGCGGCTACGGCCGGCAGGAGCTGTCGCCGTACAGCGACCTCGACGTGGTCCTCGTGCATGCCGACAGTGTCGCCCCCGCGGACGTCAGCCGGCTGGCGACGGAGGTGTGGTATCCGCTCTGGGATGCTGGCGCCGACCTCGACCACTCGGTCCGGGCGCTCTCCGAGGTCACCGACGCGGCCAGGAACGATCCGCGCGTGGCTTTGGGACTGCTCGACGCCCGGCATCTGAGCGGTGACCCCTCGCTGACGAGGCGGCTGCGGACGGACCTGCTGGCCCACTGGCGCAGCGACGCCCGCAACCAGCTCCCCGCGCTCCGGCAGCTGGGAGTGTCCCGGGCCGAACGGATGGGCGAGCTCGCCCACGTCTCGGTCCCCGATCTCAAGG
>JBPCND010000134.1:0-7447 GCA_051001655.1 Nocardioides sp.
CGCTCCTGGGGGATGTCGGGTGCGTTGGTCATGGCGATGAGTGCGTTGGTGTTGGCGGGGTTTCCCGTGACGCAGATCCGGACGTCGTCGGCCGCCGCCTCGTTGAGCGCCTTCCCATGGGTGGTGAAGATGGCACCGTTTGCTTCGAGCAGGTCACCGCGCTCCATGCCCTTGCTGCGTGGGCGAGCGCCCACGAGGAGGACAAGGCTGGCTCCGTCGAAGATCGTGTGGGCGTCGTCGCCGATCTCGACTCCGGCGAGCGTGGGGAACGCGCAGTCGTCGAGCTCCATGACGACACCCTCGAGCGCACCGAGTGCGGGCGTGATCTCGAGGAGGCGAAGGTGTACGGCGGTCTCCGGCCCGAGCAGCGCACCGCTGGCGATCCGGAACAGCAGGCTGTAGCCGATCTGGCCGGCGGCACCTGTCACGGCGACTTTGACGGGGGCGTTGCTCACGACGACTCCTCGAAGCTCGAAAGGGGCTTGGCCGAGACGCTAGCAGCGTAGGTTCGGCGCTCCTGAGGCTGCCCTAGGCCGGGTCAGCTCACGCGGTCGGAAGCTCGACCTCGAACCGAGCCGCGCCGGTGAGCCTCACCGAGCCTCGGTGGTCCTCGGCCACCGCACGCACGATCGACAGTCCTAGGCCCGTCCCTTGGGAGGTCCGGTCACGTGCCGGATCAACCCGGAAGAACCGGTCGAACACGCGGTCGCGATGCTGCTCGGGGACCCCGGGGCCGTCGTCCTCGACCGACAGGGTGACCGTCCCTGCTTCCTGGACGACCGTGACGTGGACCTTGCTCGCTGCGTGTGTCACGGCGTTGTCCAGGAGGTTGCGCACCATGCGGGCGAGGTCGTCGCGGTGCCCACGGACCGGCGCCGCCGTGACCTGGGTGCTGACCGTGATGTCGGTCGAGGTCCGAGCTCTCGTGACTTCCTCCTGCACCAGGTCGTCGAGGTCCACCAGTCGCCGTTCGGCACGATCGAGGGCCTCGGCCGACTGTGCGAGGAAGAGCAGGTCGCGCACGAGGGACTCCATCCGTCCGGCTTCGGCCTGGAGGCTGCGCGCGGTCGCCGGCCAGTCTGTGACCTCGGGGTGTTTCAGCGCGACCTCCAGCTCAGCACGGAACACCGTCAACGGGCTCTGCAGGTCGTGGGAGGCATTGGCCACGAATGCCCGCTGCCCGGCGTCCGCCGTCTGTAGCCGCGCCAACATGTCGTTCATCGTGCGCGCGAGCGCTGCTACCTCGTCGTCGGCGTCGGGGACGGGCACCCGCCGCTCGAGCTGGTGGGCGCCGATTGCGGCCACCTCTCGACGGATCGCCTCCATCGGACGAAGCGAGCGTCCCACCACCAGCCAGATCAGTCCGGCGAGCACGAGAGCCAGCAGTGGGAGCCCGACGACCAGGGTGCCGACCAGCCGGTTGGTGGCCTCCTGCGCGGCCTCCAGGCTCGGACCGACGTAGACGACCGCCGAGCCGTCCGGGGTGTCGGTCCGCAACGCCCACACCCGGTAGTCCTCACGTTCGTCGTCGTCGGGCAGGTCGCGCATGGTCCGTGCGACTGGTTGGTTGCCGTCGGGCACGAATGAGCTGACCGCCGACCGTCCGAGGAGGCCGTCGGAGGCGGCAAGGACACGGCCGTCGTCGCTGACCACCTGCGCGAGGGAGTCGTCCCCGATGCCCCTGACCACGCCCGGCAGCTCGCCCGAGGCGGCCTGCGCGGCCAGGTCAACCGCACGGGTCTGCGCCTGGCCGTCGGCGGCCAGGGTGAGCGAGCGGTTCACGGTCGTCACCAGGACCGCCGAACCGAGCAGCAGGGCGAGTACGACGACCAGGGTCGCCAACAGCGTCGTCCTCCCCCGCACACTGCGGGGTAGCCGCGCGCGCACGCCGCTCCTCATCGTCCGTCCGGGTCGAGTCGGTAGCCGCTGCCGCGCAGGGTCTGGAGGCTCTGTCGACCGAAGGGAAGGTCGATCCTCATGCGCAGCTGGCGCACGTACACCTCGACGATGTTCGGGTCCCCCTCGAACGCGAAGTCCCAGACGTGCTCGATGATCACCGGCTTGGGCAGCACCTCTCCGGCCCTGCGGAGGAAGAACTCCAGCAGAGCGAACTGACGAGGCGTCAGCTCGACGAGCTGGTCGCCTCGACGGACCTGATGCGCAGCGGGATCCAGCGTCAGGTCACCTGCCGAGAGAAGTGCCGGCCGCTCGGTTCCGCGGCGACGGAGCAGGGCGCGGAGTCGGGCCACGAGGACCATGAAGGAGAACGGCTTGGCGAGGAAGTCGTCGGCACCCGTGTCGAGGGCGTGCGCCTCGTCATCCGGCCCGCTCTTGGCCGTGAGCATGAGGATCGGAGCCCAGTTGCCGGCGGCGCGCAGCCGTCGGCAGAGCTCGTAGCCGTCCATCCCCGGCAACATGACGTCGAGGACCAGGGCGTCGTACTGGCTCTCGCCCGCGAACCACTCGCCCTCGAGCCCGTCGGCCGCGACGTCGACGGCGAAACCCTCGGCCTCGAGGCCCCGCTTGAGCGCCCTGGCCACCCGGAAGTCATCCTCGACGACAAGGATCCGCATCACACCACCGTGCCACGTCGGCGCTGAGCACACGCTGAAGACGCCGCTTCGGCCCGAGATCCCAGGAATCGAACGAGAGCGGAGGGAAGACGAGGAAGGCTCGGCCCTCGTGCACCCGGCCTGCGCGCGGCAGGATGGGTGCGTCGGTCGGCTCCGACCGGCACTCAGATATCTTGACGTCAAGAAACCTGCCTCGCACGCGGATCAGAACGGAGCACCGGTGACGGACTCGAAGATCATCTACACCCACACGGACGAGGCGCCTGCGCTGGCCACCTACTCGTTCCTCCCTGTCGTCTCGGCCTACGCCTCGACGGCCGGCGTCGAGGTGGAGATCCGGGACATCTCGCTGGCCGGTCGCATCATTGCCGGGTTCTCAGACCGGCTACCGAAGCAGCAGCAGGTCGACGACGCCCTCGCCGAGCTGGGAGAGCTTGCCACGCAGCCTGAGGCCAACATCATCAAGCTCCCGAACATCTCCGCGTCGATCCCGCAGCTCAAGGCGGCCGTGGCGGAGCTCCGACAGCACGGCTACGACCTCCCGGACTACCCGGACAGCCCCACCACCGAGGAGGAGAAGGACGTCCGAGCGCACTACGACAAGGTCAAGGGCAGCGCTGTCAACCCGGTGCTTCGCGAGGGCAACTCCGACCGCCGTGCTCCCGCCTCCATCAAGCAGTACGCCCGCAACCACCCGCACTCCATGGGTGCCTGGAGTAGCGACTCCCGGAGCAACGTGGCCCACATGGAAGCAGACGACTTCCGGGCCAACGAGAAGTCCGTGGTGATCGAGTCCGAGGGGTCCCTGCGTATCGAGCTGACCGGTGACGACGGGTCGACCACGGTGCTTGGCGACTCCGTCCCGGTCCTGGCCGGCGAGGTGGTCGACGCCACCGTGATGCGGGTGGCCGCTCTTCGAGAGTTCCTGACCGCACAGGTCGCGCGCGCAGGGGCCGAGGAGGTGCTGTTCTCAGTGCACCTCAAGGCCACGATGATGAAGGTCTCGGACCCGATCATCTTCGGCCACGTGGTCCGCGCGTTCCTGCCGGAGCTGTTCGCCGAGCACGGCGAGACGCTCAGCAGGGCGGGCCTGAGCCCCAACGACGGCCTCGGCGCCATCCTCAAGGGGGTCGAGTCGCTGCCGGAGGCGGACGCGATCAGGGCGACCATCCAGCAGGCCCTCGCCGATGGTCCGGCCTTGGCCATGGTCGACTCGGACAAGGGCATCACCAACCTGCACGTGCCGTCCGACATCATCGTCGACGCTTCCATGCCGGCGATGATCCGCAGCAGCGGGCACATGTGGGGCCCGGACGGTGACGAGGCCGACACCCTTGCCGTCATCCCGGACAGCAGCTACGCCGGCATCTACCAGGTCGTGCTCGACGACTGCCGCGCCCACGGCGCCTATGATCCGGCGACGATGGGTTCGGTGGCCAACGTCGGCCTGATGGCCAAGGCCGCCGAGGAGTACGGCAGCCACGACAAGACCTTCGAGATCCCCACGACCGGCACCGTCCGCGTGCTCGACTCGCACGGTTCCGTGGTTCTCGAGCACGTCGTCTCCGCAGGCGACATCTGGCGGATGTGCCAGACCAAGGAGGTGCCGATCCGCGACTGGGTCAAGCTCGCGGTCACCCGAGCCCGCGCCGCCCGGACGCCCGCCGTCTTCTGGCTCGACGAGAGCCGGGCCCACGACGGAAAGCTGATCGAGAAGGTGCGCGAGAGTCTTGCCGAGCACGAGAGTGCAGGCGACCTGGCCGACCTCCAGATCGAGATCATGTCACCGGTCGACGCGATCGCCTTCTCACTCGACCGGATCCGCAAGGGTGAGGACACGATCTCGGTGACCGGCAACGTGCTCCGCGACTACCTGACCGACCTGTTCCCGATCCTCGAGCTCGGCACCAGCGCCAAGATGCTCTCGGTCGTGCCGCTGATCAACGGCGGAGGGCTCTTCGAGACCGGCGCCGGCGGCTCGGCCCCCAAGCACGTGCAGCAGCTCCTCAAGGAGAACCACCTGCGCTGGGACAGCCTCGGGGAGTTCCTGGCGCTGGCCGAGAGCTTCGGGCATCTCGGTGAGTCCACCGACAACGTACGAGCGCAGATCCTGGCCGACACGCTCGACCGCGCGACCGGGAGCTTCCTCAACGACAACAGGTCTCCGAGCCGCAAGGTCGGCGAGATCGACAACCGGGGGAGCCACTACTACCTGGCTCTCTACTGGGCGCAGGAGATGGCCGCGCAGACTCAGGACGCGGACCTCGCGGCCGGCTTCGCCGAGATCGCCCAGGCGCTGTCGGACAACGAGGCGGTCATCACCGAGGAGCTGCTTGCGGTCCAGGGCAGTCCTGCCGACATCGGCGGCTACTACCGCCCGGACACCGAGAAGGTGACCGCGGTCATGCGGCCGTCCCGGACCTTCAACGACATCCTGGCCAAGCTCGGCTGACCACTCAGGAGCAACGAGAACCCGAGTCGGCAGGTCCGCACGCCAGGAACGGGTCGAGTCGGCGCGTTCGCACGTCGAGTCGAGTCGGGTCGGGTCGGGTCGGGTCGGGTCGGGTCGGCGTACCCGACCGACGGGAGTCCATCGGTGGGCGCCACACCGGGCGCAGGTCACCCGTGCGGCAGCCGAAATCGTGCCGGGTGGATGGAAAGGGCTGGCTCAGGTCACCCGTGCGGCAGCCGAAATCATCCGTCTGGACGGAACTGTCGCGGCCGAAGTCGACGCGGATCGGGAATAACGTCGACGGGTGCGGGCCTTGTGGCCAAACGTGACCAGCACCGCTACCGCACCCGGGGTGACTCCGACCGGACGGCATACCGGCTGGGCGATGGTCGCACTCGCGACCGGCGGCTTCGCGATCGGCACCACCGAGTTCGTCAGCATGGGTCTGCTCCCCGAGGTGGCGCGGGGCGTGGACGTCTCGATCCCCCAGGCCGGCAACGCGATCTCGGCCTACGCCCTCGGGGTCGTCCTGGGCGCACCGCTCATCGCGATCTTCGGGGCCCGGCTGCCCCGGCGGGCTTTGCTGGTCGCCCTGATGGTCGCGTTCGCGATCGGCAACGGGGCCAGCGCCCTGGCCCAGGACTACGGCCAGCTCGTGCTGGCCCAGCTCGTCCCTGCGGCCACCTGGCTCGGGCAGAACCTGGGGTGGCGCTCGGCCTACGCGTCGGTGACCGCGGTGGCGGTGCTGACCATCGCGCTTGTCCTCGCTCTGGTGCCCAGCACGCCGGCGGACCGTGCGGCCACCGGCCGTCGCGAGCTCCGGGCTTTCGCGAGTGTCCAGGTGTGGCTCACCCTCGCCGTCGGCGCGGTCGGCTTCGGTGGCATGTTCGCCATGTACACCTACATCGCGCCCACCGTCACCGACGTGACGGGGTTGTCGTCGTCGGCAGTCCCGATCTTCTTGTTCTCCTTCGGTCTGGGCGCGGTCGCCGGCACCATGCTCGGCGGCAGGCTCGCCGACTGGTCGGTGCTGAGGTCGCTCGTCGCGAGCTCGGTCGCCATGGGCGTCTCGCTCGCGCTCTTCACGGTCGCGTCGAGCTACACCGTCCCAGCGCTCGGCACGGTCTTTGTGATCTCCGCCGTCGGCGCAGTGCTTGTGGTCAACCTCCAGCTCCGGCTCATGCAGGTAGCCGGTGCCGCGCAGACTCTGGGGGCTGCCCTCAACCACGCCTCCCTCAACATCGCCAACGCCCTCGGTGCCTGGCTCGGCGGGCTCGTCATCGCCGCAGGCTTCGGCTACACCGCACCGAGCTGGGTCGGCGTCGGACTCTCGCTGGCGGGCCTCCTGGTGCTGGCCTCCTCCGTGCTGCTGCACCGACGGACGGCTTCGAGCCGCGCGTCAGCAACTCTGAGCAGTCCGACTCACGCCGGGTCGGGCAGGCCTGGCCAGTCCTCGCGCAACAGGTCGTAGGCGATCGAGTCCACCGCGCTCCCGTCGCGGAGCCTGGCCCCGCGCCGTTCCCGGCCGACCTCGACGAAGCCGTTGGCCTCGATGACCCACCGGGAGGCGGTGTTGGTCTCCGAGGCGAGAACGGCCAACCGCTCGAGACCCAGGCCTCCGTCCTCCACAGGGATGAAGGCGTGCCGCACCACCAGTCCGCAGGCCTGCGTCATCACCCCGCGCCCGCGTGCCCCAGGGTGCGTCCAGTAGCCGATCTCGGCCTCGAGACCCGGCCTGATGTCGAACAGCGCGATGTTGGCGATGAGCTCGTTCGTGGTCGGCTCGGCGACGGCCCAGTGGACCGCGGAGCCCTCGGCCGCCAGCTCGCCCCGTCGGAGGACGTACTCCTCGGCGTCGCTGCGGGTATAGGGCTGGGGCATCTGGCTGAGCCAGTACGCCGTGCGCTCATCGGCGCACGCCTGCACGATCCGGTCCAGGTCACCCGGCTGGTAGGGCCGGAGCACGACGGAGCGACCCATGACGTGCGGCACGTCGTACCAGGGATTGCGAGGAGCCCGCGGCGAGCCGGCGCCGAGCGTCCCGACCCAGGCGTCGAGCAGCTTGCCCCGTTGAGGGAGCCATCTCGCGAGGGTGCCGTCGCAGGAGAACCCGAGCTTCCACGCGAGCCGGCGCGACGCCCAGTTGCCCCGGTTGGCCCACCAGACCACGGTGTCGACGCCCTGGGTGTCGATCGACCACTCGAGTGACAGCCGGCACGCGCGCTCCATCAGCCCCCGTCCGCGCGCCCAAGGATGCGCTGCGTAGGCGATCTCGGCGCGCCGGTCGCCCTCGGGCCGCAGCTCGACCGTTCCTGCGAAACGTTCCCTGCCGGACTCGTCGGTCGCCTCGATCGCGAACGCCCAGCTCGTGCCGGACTCCCAGGCGGCCGGGATGATCTCCGTGGCGAACGCTCTTGAGGTC
>JBPCND010000135.1:0-9531 GCA_051001655.1 Nocardioides sp.
ACATCCAGCAAGGCCAGGCACTTCGTTCGCCTTCGGTCCGCGCCGAGGGGGCGATCGTCGACGGCGACCGGATCGTTCTGGTGCTCGGCCCTTCCGAGCAGTTCGAGTGGCGACACCACGACCCCGCGCGACTGCGCTCGATTCTTGACCTGTTCCCGTCCTCACGCGTGGTGTACCGCACCTACCATGCCCTGCGGGTCGGGCCGTACTGGTTCAACTGTGCACCACAGGATCTGCACCCGTGCCCTCCCGCCGACCAGCCCCGAGCGCTCTGACCGGCACCGCGCCTGGACCTGGACCTGGACCGACGGCATGATCCCGGGCACGGCTCCCGGCAGGCAGGACGTCCGGGTGGTCTTCTCCAAGTGGGGTCGGCGTCCGCACTGGGAGTTCGACGCGCTCCGGCTCGGACAGGACGAGCACGGCACCTGGCTCGGCGGACCTCCGGGCACCCGGCTGACCCGGCCAGGAGCAGACTTCGTCAGTCCGCTTGGCTTCGTGATGCTGGTGCCCGAGGACGACGCCTTCGTGGCGACGTTCTACGCGCCCGGCTCGACCGATCTCCCCCAGGGTTGGGTGGAGGTGTACGTCGACATCACCACCGTCCCGGTCTGGGCAGGCTCGACCGTCTCCATGGTCGACCTCGACCTCGACGTGGTGCGCGGTCGGACCGGCCGGGTGTGGGTCGACGACGAGGACGAGTTCGCCGACCACCGGATCAGCTTCGGCTATCCGCGCGACGTCGTCAGGCTCGCGAGGACCACCCGTGACCGTGTGCTGGAGGCCGTGACATCCCGGCGGCCGCCGTACGACGGGCTGGTCGGTCCAGCGTGGATCAGTCGGCTGCTCGATCACCCGTCCGGTGCCGGGCCGAACGCCGGGCGTTGACCGGCGGGCTCGTTGTCCGCCCTCAGGCGCAACACAGCACAGTGGTCACAAACGACACATCCAAGGCTCTCGGAATCGCATTTTGCGACCACTCCTGGCGGTCGATCGATTTCAGGTCGGCGAACGACGCACGTTCAGGACGGATGAAGCGCGCCCTGGGTCCCCGTGGACCAAGGACGCGCTCCTCGTCGTAGCGCCGGGTCGGTCAGCTCGTCGGGGCAGCCTCACGCGACTTCCTCGGCGGAGCCAGAGCAGGCACAGCCTCACGCGACTTCTTCGGCGGAGCCAGGTAGCCCGACGCTGAGTCGGTGCCGGAGTCTGCCGCGACGGCAGCTCCGACCGTGATCATTCCGAGTACGAGCGCGCCGGCTCCCACGGCTGCACTCAGGCGAAGCGCGCGTGCGCGCGACGCCGTCTTGAGGTTTCGCGTCATGTGATCTCCCAGATTCACGAAGCGGTAGGGGGGACTTAAACCGTAAAGGTTCCTTGCACAGTTCGACACTACTGGCTGGAAACAACACGCGCCAGGGCCAAAAACCACCCGATCGGACTACTAGAAGTGACTCGGATTCTCGCCGTTCTGACCGGTTCGGCCGCTTGTGTCCAACCCGTCGGCCGAGACGGCCATCTCCAGCCGGATCCCGAGGAGGCGCACCGACCGGCTGTGGTCGAGGCGTCCGAGCAGCTCCAGAGCAGCCCGGACGACGACCTCCTCCTCGTTCGACGGGGCCGACAGGGTCAGGCTCCGGGTCCTCGTCTCGAACGGCGTGTAGCGGACCTTGATGCCGACCCGGGTAGCCGGCCGTCCCTCGGCAAGGACGTCTCCCCACACCGACCGGGTGAGACCGATGGCCTCGACTTCGACGGCGCCCCAGTCGCTCAGGTCCTGCTGGAAGGTGGTCTCTCGACCATGGCCGCGGGGCACGTACGCAGACGCGTCGACCGGCGAGGTGTCGACTCCCCGGCCTAGCCGGCGGTACCAAGGACCCATCCGGGGGCCGAGCCTGTCGGCGAGCAGCTGTGCCGGGGCCGCTGCAAGCTCGGCCACCGTGCGGATGCCGAGCTCGGCGAGCTTGGCGGAGGTCTTGCGGCCGATGCCCCACAGTGCGTCGGTGGGCCGATCGCCCATGACCTGGAACCAGTTCTCCTCGGTCAGTCGGTAGACCCCCCGTGGCTTGCCGAAGTCGGTGGCGATCTTGGCCCGGAGCTTGTTGTCCCCGATCCCCACCGAGCAGTGCAGGCCGGTGGCCTTGAAAACGGCCGCCCGCACGTGCCCGGCGGATGCCTCGGGGTCGGCGGGCTCGACGGCCAGGAAGGCCGCGTCCCAGCCGAGCACCTCCACCGGGACATCGAAGGACCGGAGGGCATGCATCACCTCGGCCGACGCCGCGTCGTACGCCGGACCGTCGACCGGAAGGAACACGGCGTCGGGACACGTGCGGGCTGCCGTCCGCAGCGGCATCCCCGAACCGACGCCGTGCTCTCGGGCCTCGTAGGACGCCGTCGACACCACGCCTCGCTCGGTCGGGTCGCCGCGTCCGCCCACCACGACCGGTAGGCCAGCGAGCTCGGGTCGCCGCAGCACCTCGACGGCGGCGATGAATTGGTCGAGGTCGACGTGCAGGACCCAGGACGTGCGTCGGTGCGCGGCCTCTGTGTGCACGTCGCCCATGGGTCCAGTCTGCCGCTTCCCGGGTCGGCACGGGAGTGGTTGGGTGGACCACATGACTCAGCCCGTCCTCGTCGTGATCGGCGCCGGCCCCGGCCTAGGCGCCGCCGTCGCGCGCCGCTTCGACAGGAGTGGTCACTCGGTCGCCCTCGCCTCGCGTGACGAGACACGACTCGAGCAGCTCGGCACGACTCTGCAGCAGGAGGGCATCACCGCCGGCTGGACCGCAGTTGACATCACCGACCACGACGCCTTGCACGCAGCGGTGACCCGGTTCGGAGGATTCTCGAACCGGATCGACGTCCTTCACTTCAACCCCAGTGCATTCCGGGAGAAGGACCCACTCCAGCTGACTCCGGCAGAGCTCCTCGAGGACGTCGGGCTCGGGGTCGGCGGACTCCTCACCGCCGTCCAGGCCGCCCGGCCGTTCATGTCCGCCGGTGCCCGGGTCATCGCGACCGGGAGCAGGGCGTCAGACCGGCCGTGGCATCGCGCGGCCTCGCTCGGCGTGCAGAAGGCCGGCTTGCGCAACCTCGTGCGCAGCGTCGACGCGACACTCTCCGACCACGGGATCCGTGCGGTGACGGTGACCGTGAACGGTACGCTCGCGGCCGGCACGCCGTTCGACCCAGAACATGTCGCCGACGCGATCCATGATGCCGCCGGCCAGCGCGAGGAGGCCTGGCAGGTCGAGGTCGCCTTCGACGGCTGAACATCAGAGATACGCCGCTCGCGGCACTGGCAGGGTGGCACGCGTTGGACCACTTCCGACGTCTCGGGATGACCCGGTACGCCGTGTTCACGCTCCTGGATCGCGTCTGGCAGCTGCGGGACAACCTGTCGGCGTACGACGCGTCCTACGTCGCCCTGGCCGAGAGTCTGGACTGCACCCTGCTCACCGCTGACGCACGACTGAGTCGCGCGCCGGGTCTCCGCTGTCCGATCACGGTGGTGCCGCGCTAGCCGACTGGGTCCGTCCGACAGGCCGGACCGGGTGCCGGACCGGGTGCTGGCCTAGAAGGCCGAGAGCACGAAGAACCCGACGAGCGCGACGATCAGCACGATGGCCACGACGCGGACCCATGCCGGGAAGACGCGGGGCCGAGAGTCGTCGGGGGTCGGCAGGCTCATGCAGCCAGGTTAGCCGCCGTCCCGGGGATAGCCTCACCGACGTGCACTCCTCGCTCTCTGAGCTCGTCAACGCGACCCGGCGGCTGGTCAACACCGAGCGACGTGCGGTGCTCGGCATCACCGGGCCACCCGGTGCGGGCAAGACCACACTGGCCGAAGCACTGATGGCTGCAGTGGCCTCCGAGCCCGCGTGCCTCGATGCAGTGGCGCTGGTCCCGCTCGACGGGTTCCACCTCTCGGACGCACAGCTGGCACGGCTCGGGCTCGTCGACCGGAAGGGCGCACCCGAGACCTTCGACGTCGGCGGCTACGTCGCCACGCTGCAGCGTCTTCGCCGCCCAGGGACCCTCGTCTACGTCCCCGGCTTCGAGCGCGAACTGGAGCAGCCCCTGGCAGCCGCCGGTGTCGTGCTGCCGACGGCACGGATCGTGGTGACCGAGGGCAACTACCTGCTGCACGGTCACGGCGGCTGGGAGCAGGTGCGGCCGCTGCTCGACGAGGTCTGGTACGTCGACGCTCCCGATGTGCAGCGGAGGCAGCGGCTCGAAACCCGGCACGTGCAGTTCGGCAAGGACCCGGACGCTGCGCGTGCCTGGGTCGACCGGGTGGACGAGCCCAACGCCGTACGCATCGCCGCCGACCGACACCTCGCCGACCGCGTGGTGACCTGTTGACCCGCCGCGCTCGAGGTGACCGCCACGAGGGGCACGACGTTGGCGGGCGTCTGGATGGGTATGTCTCCGGGATGCGCAACCACCTCAGCGGTCCCCCCACGTGGCCATCGGCCGGGAACCCCACCGGGACCTCGGTCGGAGCTCGCCGGTGAGCCCGGACGTCGTCTTCCTGGTGTTCGGGGTTGCGCTGTTGTTGGCGGTCGTCCTGCCGACGTTGTTGCACCGGCAGGCGGTCTCCGCGCCGATGGTGCTGCTGCTGCTCGGCGCACTCATCGGACTGCTCCCGCTGCCGGACGGGTTCTCCCCCTCCCCCATCGAGAACCGGGTGTTCCTCGAGCACCTCACCGAGGTCTGCGTGGTGGTCTCGCTGATGGGGGTCGGGCTGGCGCTGGACCGACCGTTCCGGCTGCGCCACCGGTCCAGCTGGCAGCGCTGGGGCGGGACCTGGCGGCTCCTCGCCTTCGCGATGCCCCTGTGCATCGCCGGCGTCGCCCTTCTCGGTTGGTGGGTGATGGGACTCGCACCCGCCGCGGCGCTGCTGCTGGGGGCGGTGCTGGCCCCGACTGACCCGGTGCTGGCCTCCGACGTGCAGGTGGGGGGTCCGTCGGTCCAGCAGCCGGAGGACCACGACTCCATCGACGAGCAGGACGAGGTCCGGTTCGTCCTGACGTCGGAGGCCGGACTGAACGACGGCCTGGCGTTCCCGTTCGTCTATGCGGCGATCTTCTTGGCCACCCTGGGAGGCATCACCGACTGGGAACTGCGATGGTTCGCCTGGGAGCTGGTCGGAAAGGTGGTGATTGGTGTCCTGATCGGAATGGTCATCGGTGCGTTGATGGCCAAGATCGCGTTCCGGTTACCGGCTCCGGCTCTGCGACTGGCAGAGACCGGTGAACCGCTGCTGGCCCTGGCCGCGGTGTTGCTCTCCTACGGCGCCGCCGAGGTCGTCGGCGGTTACGGGTTCCTCGCCGTCTTCACCTGCGCGGTCACGCTGCGTTCGGCGGAACGCGGACACGACTACCACGCGGCGATGCACGAGGTCGTCGAGCGCCTCGAGCGGTTGCTCACGCTGATCGTGCTGCTCCTCCTCGGAGTCGCGTTGACCAACGGCCTGCTCGGCAACCTGACGTGGCAGGGTGCGCTGGTCGGGCTGCTGCTGATCTTCGGTCTGCGGCCGCTGTCGGGGGCCGTGTCGCTGCGGGTGGCACGGAGCTCATGCCGGGTCGGCGACCACGTCCTCACCTCACGGGAACGGCTCGTGACCGCGTTCTTCGGGGTGCGCGGGGTGAGTTCGTTGTACTACCTCGCCTACGCGACCGGCGAGGCCGACTTCCTGGGACTGGAGCAGCTGTGGGCGACGGTCGGCTTCACCATCACGATGTCGGTGCTGGTCCACGGCATCGGCGCCACCCCTGCGATGCGCTGGCTCGAAGGCGTCCGCGACGCTCGCAGTGACGACACGTCACGGATCTGAGCCTCACTCGTCGAAGAGGGCGCGGACGTCGTCTGCCCCCAGCGAGGTCGACATCGCGCCGTCACCGTCCATGACCTGTGCGAACAGCGCGGCCTTGCGCACCTTGAGCTCCATCACCTTCTGCTCGACGGTGCCCTCGGCGACGAGTCGGTAGACGAAGACCTGCCGTTGCTGACCGATCCGGTGGGTCCGGTCCACGGCCTGCGCCTCCACGGCGGGGTTCCACCAGGGGTCGAGCACGAAGACGTAGTCGGCCTCGGTCAGCGTCAGCCCGACACCTCCCGCCTTGAGACTGATCAGGAAGACCGGCTGCTCGCCCTGCTTGAACCCCTGCACGACCTCGCCGCGTCTGCGCGTGGACCCGTCGAGGTAGCTGCTGGTGATGCCCTCACGATCGAGCCGGTCCCGGACCCGGGTGAGGAACGAGGTGAACTGGCTGAACACGAGGGCGCGGTGGCCCTCCGACGCGAGCTCGACGAGGTGGTCGACGAGCACGTCGACCTTGGCGGACCCCACTCCGTCGTACTCCGGGTCCACGAGTGCTGCGTCGAGAGCGAGCTGTCGGAGCCGGGTCAGCGAGCGGAAGATCGCGATCCGGTGCTTGTCGAAGTCGTCGACCAGACCCAGCACCGTCTGCCGCTCGCGCTGCAGATGGGTGTCGTAGATCCGCCGATGTCGCGGGGTCAGCCGGACCTCGAGGACCTGCTCCTGCTTCGGGGGGAGGTCGGCTGCGACGTGCTCCTTGGTCCGACGCAGCAGGAACGGCCGGATCCGCCGCCGGAAGCGCTGGAGTACGGCGGCGTCGCCGAGCCTCTCGACCGGGTTGGCCACGAGCTCGACGAACCGCTGTGGCCACGGGTAGAGCCCGGGGGCCACGATGGACAGCAGCGACCACAGCTCCAGCAACCGGTTCTCCATCGGTGTGCCGGTCAAAGCCAGCCGGAACGGCACGTCGAGACGCCGGACCGCCTGGTAGGTCTTGCCCTGGTGGTTCTTCACCATCTGGGCCTCGTCGAGCACGAGGCCGCCCCACTCCTGCGCGACGTAGGCATCGACCTCGAGCCGGAAGAGTGTGTAGGAGGTGATCACCACGTCGGCGCCCTCGCGCTCCTCGGAGATCGACGTGCCTCGTCGGGCCTGCGACCCGGTGACCTCACGGACCACGAGGCCAGGGGTGAACAGGGCGGCCTCGTGGGCCCAGGTCGAGACGACGCTGGTCGGCGCAACCACCAGGAAGGGTCCGGCACCCTCGGCACGGGCATGGGCCACGAGCGCCAGTGTCTGCAGCGTCTTGCCCAGACCCATGTCGTCGGCCAGGATCCCGCCGAGGCCGGACTCCCACAAGCTCGCCAGCCAACGGAACCCGTCGACCTGGTAGGGCCGCAGGTCGGCCTTGACGCCGACGGGGTCGATCTCGGCAAGTGACGTCAGGCCACGGAGAGCCTGCGCCGTCCGCACCCACTGCGCGGCCTGGCCGTCGACGATTCCGATCTCGGCCAGCTCGTCCCACAGGCCGAGATCGTGGTGGCTGACCCTGAGTCCGTCCCGGGGCTGGTCGTTCAGCTCGCCGGCCGCGCCCACCAGCTCACCGAGATGCGCGAACTCGGGGCGGTCGACGGCGATGTGCACGCCGCTGCGCAGGATCACCCGGTCCTGACCGCGGGTGAGCGCCTCGAGGAGATGCGCCAGCGCAAGCGTCTCGCCGTCCACCGAGATCAGCACCTCCAGGTCGAGCCAGTCGGTGCGCGTCGGGTCCGTGTCAGAGCTGTCGCCCGAGGAAGGGGCAGCGGCGAAGTGCACGACCGGGGCCCTCGACGCCTCTCGGTAGTCGGGTTGGGAGCCGATCTCGGTGATCTCGACCTGGCCTCCCTGGACGAGCCCGGGCAGGACGTCCTCGGCGAACGAGATCGCGTCCGTCCCGGTGAACACCCGCTGCGGGACGAGCCCCCTCTCGCGGCGGTGGGAGTCGCAGAGGCGATGGACCGACTGCTCGTGGAGGTCGAGCACCGTGAGCTGCTCCCGCTCGAGGTCGGGTCGTCGGAAGCCTCGCATCCCGCGCATCTCGTCGAGGGAGTACTCCCGGTCGTCGGCGCCGACCCGGTAACGCCAGGACCACACGATCCGGACCTCGTCGACCGAGACCCAGGTGACGGTGAGCGCAAGACGCGGCACGGCCGGCTCGGGCAGCACCATCGACCCGTCCGATGAGGTCACCGAGACGTGGCGCTGCAGTCGCGGCAGGTAGTCGGTGAGCAGGTCCGCCCGGTCCGAGGCAGGGACCACGAGCGAATCCCCCGCAGCGAGCAGACGGCGGACCTCCGGTCCCACCGGGCCGGCCAGCGACGCCAAGGTCAACGCCTGGGCGGAGGGATGGTCGGTCGGCGACCACAGCGCCACGCCGTGACCGCCCTCGCCGCCGTCACCGAGCACGTCGAGCTCGGCGGCGCCGTACCAGTCCTCCCCCAGTCGGACGCCGAGCCGCAGGTGCGCCTCCGCCGAAGCAGAGGTGTTGACGTCGAGCTCGACCGCGACCGGGCTCGGCTCGACGTGGATGCTGTCGATGCCGTGACCGGGCACCAGGACCAGGCCGACGTCCGCGGCTCGGGTGAGCAGCGACCACAGTGAGGGGCCGAACGCACCAAGCGGCAGATGCGACTCCGAGCCGAAGTAGGTCTGCCGTGACGCGGCTCGGTAGGCAGCCAGCATCTCGCCGAGGACGGACGCCTGGGCAGGCGCGGAGCCGCGCCGAGTGGCCAGGTAGGGCACGTCCTGCCAGGACACCCCCGACTTCACCCAGTTGTCGCGTGCCCCGCGCTGCAGCGGCCGGACCCGGAGCGATCCTCGCTGCGGACGCGGATCCCCCTCCCACCTGTGCCGGGACGCCGGGGAGGAGCTCTTCAGCTCGATCTGCAGGGCCAGCGGACGGACGGTCTGCTCGTCCACGTCGATGCGCTGGTCCAGCTCGTCGAGGACGTGCGCGAGCTGCCGCTCCCAGCGTCGAGAGCCGGCCTGCTCCGAGGCGGCCTCCTGCTCGAGGCGCACGGTCAACAACAGGGCAAGGGCGTGCTTGCAGGCGTCGCCGACCGGGCAGCTGCATCTGCTGTAGACCCACAGGCCGCGCTCGGCGAGCCCCACGGCGACGTACGTCTGGTAGGGCACCGCCATCGAGCCCGCGACCTGGCCCCGCACGTCGAGGTCTCCCTCGCCGTCGACGCTGTGGGTCACCGAGAGGACCTGACCCGTCGCGACGTAGTTCTGGGCCCGCTCCAGGGTGACCGCGCCGAAGCGACGTCGCAGGTCCGCGTCGTCGAGCATCAGCGTCAGGTCCACCACGTCAGCGACCCTACGACGAGCCGGGGACGCTTCGGCTGACGCTTCCGCTGACGACGAGTCACGTGGGCGTCCGGCGCGTGGGTCTGACAGCATCGAGCCATGGAGAAGATCCGACCGGTGCGCACCTGGCTCTCGGACATGGACGGGGTCCTGGTTCACGAAGATGCAGCGATCCCTGGCGCCGCGGAGTTCGTCCGCCGGCTCCGCGACAGGGGACGCCCCTTCCTGCTCCTGACCAACAACTCGATCTACACCGCGCGTGACCTGCGGGCACGCCTGGCCCGCAGCGGCATCGAGGTGCCGGAGGAGTCGATCTGGACGAGTGCCCTGGCGACGGCACAGTTCCTCGACCAGCAGCGTCC
>JBPCND010000136.1:0-3769 GCA_051001655.1 Nocardioides sp.
GAGCCGCACGCAGCCCGCTCCGCGACCGATGTCATGTACGGCGCGAACAGCACCGTGGCGATCGTGGTGACGTAGGCCGAGTGTGCCCAGTCGTAGAAGTACCAGGCACGCTGTTCCGTGCGGTGCCCGAGACCAGCCGAGTCGGCGACGGAGGGCGAGCCCTGAGACCTCATCTGTCAAACCTGCCAGTTGCCGCGGGCGCGGAGCACGTCGCGGAGCACGTCGAGGCGGTCGGTCATGACGCCATCGACTCCGAGGTCGAGCAGCCGATCGATCTCCGGCTGCTCGTCGATGGTCCAGACATGAACCTGCTTGCCAGCTCATGAGCGCGCGCAACGAACGAGGCGGTGACGATCTCGATGCCGTTCTTGCGCACCGGCACTTGCGCGGCCAACCCGCGGGCGCCGAGACAGACCCGCCTCAGCGTCTGCGTGGGCAGGAATCTCATGGCGGTGACACCGGGGGCGGCGTACGCCGTTGCGACGCGCGGCCCCAGCATCGCCCGGAGCTGGTGCAGGCGCCGCGGCGAGAAGGAGGCGACGCAGACCCGGTCCCAGGCCCGGTGCTCGCAGACGACTGCCGCGAGCGGACCGACACAGTCCGTCGACTTCGCGTCGATGTTGAGCCTGACGTCGGGCCACGTGCTGAACAGCTCGTGCATCAAGGGGACCGGCTCCGTCCCCCCGATGCGTACCCGCCGGACTTCGTCGTACGTCAGGTCGGCGACCGTCCCGGCTGAGCCATTGGTGCGGTGCAGGGTGGCGTCATGGAAGGCGAGCAGCACCCCGTCGCTGGTGGTGTGGGCGTCCGTCTCGAGGTAGCGGTAGCCAAGGGCGACCGCCCGCTCGAACGCCCGCATGGTGTTCTCGAAGGTGTGCCCGTCCACGGACGTCCTACCGCCTCGATGGGCGAACGCCAGGGGGGCACCGCCGTTGTCGAAGAACGGATAGTCCGCGACCCGCCTCCCATAGCTCACAGGAGGAAGTATGACGCTCGGCGCCGCTTCCTACGCCGCGTCGTCGATCTGGATCGGCCTTGCGCCGTGCGCCCCGACGACGTACACCCCCAGTGGGCGCAGCCGCCGTGCGTGACACAGCCGGTGGAAGGCTCTGAACCAGACCCGGTCGATCGGTTGGACGCCCTCGTCGCCGGGACGTGTCATCGCGAGGGCGACACCGTGCAGTCCAGGAGTGCCGCCACAGCTCTCGAAGAGCAGGTTGTCCAGGACCGTGGTGCAGTCCGTCGGTCCGGCCCCGGGGTCACACCCGACGACCTCGATGTGCAGGAGCGGCTCGGCTAGCTCGTCGCACAGGACGAGCAAGAACGTGTGGGCGTTGAAGTGACGTGGGTTGCAGACGAGAGCCAGGTGCTCTCGGGCCTGCGCAGGGTCATCGAGTCGGGGATGTCGACGAGGAGACAGCATCGCGCCAGCCTGCCCCACGGTACCTGTGGATCGTGTGCTCCCTCCACAGGCCAGATGTGCTACCACTCAGGAGTCAGATGTCGCGGAACGTCTCGATCTGCGCGCCGAGGGCGTTCAGCCGCTCGGCGAGGTCCTCGTAGCCACGGTTGATGACATAGACGTTGCGGAGGACCGAGGTGCCTTTGGCGGCCATCATGGCGAGCAGAACGACGGCTGCCGGCCGCAGCGCGGGTGGACACATGAGCTCGGCTGCCGACCATCTCGTTGGTCCCTCGATGAGCACCCGGTGCGGGTCGAGCAGGGTCACCGCGGCACCGAGCTTGCTCAGCTCGGTCAGGTAGATCGCCCTGTTCTCGTACACCCAGTCGGGGATCATCGTCTGACCGTGGGCGCTGGCGGCTATCACCGCGAAGAACGGCAGGTTGTCGATGTTCAACCCCGGAAACGGCATGGGGTGGACCTTGTCCATCGGAGCGTGCAGGGTCGACTGTCGTGTGGTCAGGTCGACGAGCCGCGTGCGCCCGTTGCCGGCCAGGTACTCCTCGCTGCGCTCGTAGCGGAAACCCATCTCCTCGAGAAGCGCGAGCTCGATCTCGAGGAACTCGATCGGCGCCCGGCAGATCGTGATCTCCGACGACGTCACGATCGCGGCTGCCAGCAGGCTCATCGCCTCGATCGGGTCCTCCGACGGCGCGTAGTCGACGTCGACGTTGATGTCGCTGACCCCGTGGACTTTCAGCGTGGTCGTCCCGATGCCCTCGATGCGCACCCCGAGCTTCGTCAGGAAGAAACAGAGGTCCTGCACCATGTAGTTCGGGCTGGCATTGCGGATCACCGTGTCCCCGTCGTACCGGGCAGCGGCGAGCAGCGCATTCTCGGTCACCGTGTCGCCGCGCTCGGTCAAGATGATGGGCCGGGTCGGGGAGACGCTGCGGTCGACACGCGCATGGTAGCTGCCTTCGGTGGCTTTGACCTCGAGCCCGAAGGGTCGCAGCGCCGACATGTGTGGCTCGACAGTACGGCTGCCTAGATCACACCCGCCGGCGTACGGAAGCTCGAAGTCGCCGTGCTGGTGCAGCAGCGGCCCCAGGAACATGATGATGCTGCGCGTCCGGCGGGCAGCGTTCCGGTTGATCGAGGACAGGTCGAGGCGTTCGGGCGCGATCAGCTCCAGGTCGTTGTCGGCGTTCAGCCAGCTCCACCTCACTCCGATACTCGTGAGGACCTCGAGGATCCGGTTGACCTCCTCGATGCGCGCAACTTTGCGCAGCGTGGTTCGGCCCCTGTTCAGCAGCGAGGCACACAGCAGCGCCACTCCGGCGTTCTTGCTCGACTTCACGTCGATGCTTCCCGTCAGCGTCGTGCCACCGGCGACGCGAAGGTGCATGGGGCCGGCGATGCCAAGTGACACGATCTCCGAGTCGAGTGCCTCGCCGATGCGAGCCAACATGTCCAAGGTGAGGTTCTGGTGGCCGCGCTCGATCCGGTTGATCGCACTCTGGCTGGTGCCGAGCACCGTCGCGAGGCTCGCTTGGGTGTAGCCCCTGTGAGTGCGGGCGTCCCGGATCAGGTTGCCGATCCGGCTCAGGTAGTCGTCGGTCACGGCAACACCGTATCTCATATCTGAGATAGTGCAATCGTCATCGTTTCCCCGTCTCATCACACCTCCCAGGACGTGCAAGACTCTCCCGAGGTTGCCTTGGCATCATGACCACCTGCGGTGCTGCGCGAGGAGGGACAGGGTGCGACCGGACGTTGTCGTGGTCGGAGCGGGTGTCATAGGTCTGACGCTTGGCGTTTGCCTGGCCGAGCAGGGGTTGCGGGTGCGGCTGCGCAGCCGGTCAGCGCCCTCGGAGACGACCTCGGCGGTGGCCTCAGCGATGATCGGTCCGAGCCTGGCGCCGGCAGATGGTGCCGTCGGAGTGCGCGAGCGCGTCGGGATCGAGGCGTTCACGGCACTGGCCCGCGTCCCCGGCACCGGCGTAGCCCTGCGTCGAGGCCGCCTGGCCAGCCGAGAGATCGGCCCACCGTTGCCCGGGCTGCAACCGTGCCCCCCGGAAGAGCTGCCCGATGGCTTCGCGGCCGGGTTCCGGACCACCTTGCCGTTGGTGGACATGCCGCTCTACCTCGACTACCTCACCAGGCGGCTGGGCGCCGCTGGCGGGCAGATCGAGTACGGCGACGTGCGGTCGTTGACCGAGCTCGCCGAGCAGACTCCGCTGGTGGCCAACTGCGCGGGGCTCGGGGCTCGCGAGCTGGTACCGGACACCGCACTGCGGCCGGTGCGAGGCCAGCATGTCGTTGTAGACAATCCAGGGCTTCGGGAGTTCTTCATCGAGGCTCCGT
>JBPCND010000137.1:0-5877 GCA_051001655.1 Nocardioides sp.
GTCGAAGTCCTCGAGAGTGCCGAAGGTCGGCTCGATGTCCCGGTAGTCGCTGATGTCGTAGCCGTTGTCGTCCTGCGGCGAGGGGTAGACCGGCGAGAGCCAGATCACGTCGACCCCGAGGCCGGCAAGGTGGCCGAGGTGCTCGGTGATCCCGTTGAGATCACCGATCCCGTCGCCGTCGGAGTCGGCGAAGCTTCGGGGGTAGATCTGGTAGACGACGGCGCTGCGCCACCACTCGGCACCCACGACCGGCGTGACCTGCTCTGGGTTGCTCATCACTGCCCGGCGTCTCTGTCGGCGCTATCCCGCACGGTCAGGCTCATGTCGGTAGATGATGACAGGTGCTCGACAGGCTTGCCGTCGCAGTTAGGGTGGCGTCGTGACAATCCTCGACGATGCCCGAGCCGGCATGGACCACGACACCCGCCCCCAGGACGACCTCTTCGGTCACGTGAACGGTCGGTGGCTGGCCACGACGGAGATCCCCTCGGACCGCTCGTCGTGGGGGTCCTTCGTGGCCCTGGCTGACGACGCCGAGGAGCATGTCCGCCAGATCATCGAGGAGCTCGCCCAGCAGCAGGTCGACGGTGGCGCGCACGAGCCCGGCTCCAACGCGCAGAAGATCGGCGACCTCTACGCCAGCTTCATGGACGAGGAGCGGGTCGAGGCTCTCGGCGCCGAGCCCATCCGGCACGACCTCCAGGCACTTGCCGCGATCGGTGACCACGAGGAGCTCGCCGCCTTCGTCGGTCGGATCGAGCGACAGGGCGGCGGCGGCTTCTTCTCGGCGTACGTCGACAGCGACGACCGTGACTCTGACCGCTACCTGGTCAACATCCTCCATGGCGGGCTCGGCCTACCGGACGAGTCCTACTACCGCGAGGAGAAGTTCGCCGACATCCGAGAGGCCTACCTCTCCCACCTGGAGCGGATGTTCGCCCTGGCCTCCGTCCCCGAGCCGGCAGATGCCGCCCAGCGGGTCTTCGACGTCGAGACCCGCCTCGCCGTCGGGCACTGGGAGCGCGCGGCCACCCGCGACGTCATTAAGACCTACAACCTGATGAGCCTCGAGGACCTCAAGCAGGCCGCGCCTGCCTTCGCATGGGATGCCTGGGCCGATGCGCTCGGCGCCGACGAAGCCACGCTGGCCGAAGTGATCGTCCGGCAGCCGAGCTACTTCGAGCACCTTTCGAAGACCGTCGACGAGGTCGACATCGAGGACTGGAAGGCATGGGCAGCCATCCGGGTGATCCGCTCGGCAGCGTCGTACCTCTCCTCCGCGTTCGTCGACGAGAGCTTCTCCTTCTACGGCAACACCCTCAACGGCACCCCCGAGCTCCGTGCCCGGTGGAAGCGCGGCGTCGCCTTCGTCGAGGGTTCGGTCGGCGAAGCGGTCGGCGAGGAGTACGTCTCGCGGCACTTCCCACCGAAGGCCAAGGAGATGATGGACGAGCTGGTCGCCAACCTGATCGAGGCCTACCGCCGCAACATCGCCGGCCTGGACTGGATGGGTGAGGACACCAAGCAGCGGGCCTACCGAAAGCTCGAGACCTTCCGTCCCAAGATCGGCTACCCCGAGAAGTTCCGGGACTACTCCGGCCTCGAGGTCGTGCCCGACGACCTGATCGGCAACGCCCGTGCGACCGCGGCCTTCGAGACCGACCGTGAGCTGCGCAAGATAGGTGCGCCGGTCGACCGTGACGAGTGGTTCATGCTGCCGCAGACCGTCAACGCCTACTACAACCCGGGCACGAACGAGATCTGCTTCCCCGCGGGCATCCTGCAGAAGCCGTTCTTCGACGTCGATGCCGACCCGGCCGAGAACTACGGCGGTATCGGTGCGGTCATCGGCCACGAGATCGGCCACGGGTTCGACGACCAGGGCTCGCAGTACGACGAGCACGGCAACCTCAACGAGTGGTGGACCGCCGAGGACCGGGCTGCATTTTCCGAGCGGTCCGATGCGCTGATCGAGCAGTACGACGGCTACGAGCCACGTGACCTCCCGGGGGAGCATGTCAACGGCGCACTCACGGTCGGGGAGAACATCGGTGACCTGGGCGGCATCACCATCGGGCTCAAGGCCTATGAGATCAGCCTGGACGGGGCCGAGGAACCGGTGGTCGACGGGCTCACCGGCACCCAGCGGGTCTTCTTGAACTACGCGCACGTGTGGCGTGCCAAGCGCCGCAAGGAACAGCTGCTGCAGCTCATCACGACCGACCCGCACTCACCCGGTGAGTTCCGCGCCAACATCGTGCGCAACCTCGATGAGTTCCACCAGGCTTTCGCGACCGGGCCTGGCGACGGGCTGTGGCTCGAGCCCGAGGACCGGGTCCGGATCTGGTAGCCGCTCTGCCCCTTGGTGGGCCGCGGTCAGGCGAGAAGGTCCAGCAGCGCCAAGGCGTAGGAGCACTCAGCGTCACCTGCGACCTCCCTGACGACGGCGCCGCGCGACGTCACCACCTCGACGGCGTAGCCGACCTCGGTGCAGGTCAGAGAGCGGAAGGCCGGACCGAGCAGCGCCCGCAGCTGCGACTCGTGCGGCAGCCAGACCACCTCGTCCTTGTCCAGGCTGTCCAGCGCCCACTCGGTGGTCCCTTGGAAGCGGACGAGCTGGTGGGAGCCGATCCGGACCGTGTCGATGCTCATCTGGCTGACCACGAAGACCTCACCGTCGAGCTGACGGTCCGGGATTGCGAACCGGTCGCCCGAGGCGGGCTCCCACGACAGCCCGGCCTCCCGGAGGCGTGCGGCGAGCTCGACGGTGATCATGGGGCAAGTCTCTCGGACCGGACAAGGACCGACCAAAGGACCGCACGGCCGGAACGATGAATGGCGCCGTCCTAGTCGAGCAGGCTTTGCACGGCGGTGACGACCCGGGGGTCGTCGGGCACCACCCCGGGCGAGAACCGGGCGACGACTACGCCGTCCCCGTCGAGCAGGAACTTCTCGAAGTTCCCTTGGATGTCGCCGGTCCGGCCTTCCTCGTCGGCAACATCGACGAGCTTGTCGTACACAGGATGCCGCCGGTCCCCGTTGACGTCGACCTTCGCAGTCATCGGGAATTTCACGCCGTACGTCGCCGAGCAGAACTCGGCGATCTCCTCCGACGTGCCGGGCTCCTGACCGCCGAACTGGTTGCTCGGGACGCCGACGACGGTGAACCCGCGGTCGGCGTACTCCTCATGCAATGCCTCGAGCGCGGTGTACTGAGGGGTGAGCCCGCATTTGGACGCGACGTTGACAAGAAGCGCCGACCGGCCGGCGGTGATGTCGCCGAGGGTGCTCTCGGTGCCGTCGAGGCGCGCGATAGGGGTCTTCAGCACACTCATTCCACGAGACTACCCAGGCGTCGAAGCGACTTCGGCAACGGTTTGCGGTTGTGTCGCAGGCCTGGCGCGTATTGGGTGGGGGCATGGCTGCGGACTTGGTGAGCGAGCTGACAGACGCCCTGCCCAGCGGCGTAGTGGTGACCGCCCCGGACGCACTGGAGAAGTATCGGCACGACTGGGCCAGGGACCCCGACGCCGGCACTCCTGTGGCTGTGGTCCGAGCCGAGAACGCCGGCCAGGTCCAGGTCGCCGTGCGTTGGGCGGCCGCGCACAGGGTGCCGCTCGTGCCGCGTGGTGCCGGCAGCGGTCTCAGCGGTGGGTGCTCTGCCGTGGACGAGGGCATCGTGATCAGTCTCGAGCGGATGCGTAGCGTCGAGATCGACACCGCCTGCCAGGTTGCAGTCGTCGAACCGGGCGCCCTGAACGCCGAGGTGAAGGCGGCCGCGGCCAAGGAAGGCCTCTGGTACCCACCGGACCCGTCGTCCTATGAGATCTGCTCGATCGGCGGAAACATCGCCACTAACGCCGGCGGGCTGTGCTGTGTGAAGTACGGCGTCACCACCGACTACGTGCTCGGTCTCGACGTGGTTCTGGCAGACGGCACCCTGGTCGTCCTCGGCGGCAAGCGCATCAAGGACGTCGCCGGTTTGTCGCTGATGAAGCTGTTCGTCGGCAGCGAAGGCACCTTGGGCGTCGTCACGCGAGCCGTCCTCCGACTCGTCCCCGAGCAGGGCGCGCGCTCCACGCTGGTGGCGTGGTTTGCGACGGTGGATGCGGCGGCACACGCGGTCGTCGCGGTACGACGCACGATGCGGCCGTCCATGCTGGAGCTGATGGACCAGGCCTCGATCAACGCCGTGGAGGACTTCCGGGCCATGGGGTTGGACCGCTCGTCAGGGGCTCTCCTGGTCGCGCAGTCGGACGCGCCGGGTGGGGCTCGGGGGGACGAGTCAGAGGTGATCCGAGCAGCCTGCGAGGCGGCCGGTGCGACCGAGGTGTTTCTCACCGACGACGCCGGGGAGGGCGAGCAGTTCGTGGAGGCGCGCCGCATCGCGTTCCATGCCATTGAGGCCCGCGGGTCCTTGCTGCTCGAGGACGTCGGCGTGCCGGTCCCGATGCTGCCACGGTTGCTGGGGCAGATCGCAGAGGTCGCGACGACGTACCAGGTGGAGATCCCGGTGGTGGCGCATGCCGGCGACGGCAACACCCACCCGATCATCGTCTACGACGCCGCCGACCCCGAGTCGGTGAAACGGGCGCGTGAGGCGTTCGAGGCGGTGATGGCCTGCGCCATCGCGCTGGGCGGCACCATCACCGGCGAGCACGGGGTCGGCCGAACGAAGAGGCACGCCTTGCCGGCACAGCTCGGTCCGGACGTGATGGCACTGAGCCACCGGATCAAGCACGCCCTCGATCCGGACGGAATCCTCAACCCCGGAGCCGTCCTGTGACGCGGGTGTCCCAGCAATCGCGGTCTGCCAGCTGCGGACGTTGTGACGGCCCCCGAGGCGATGATTGGCCGGGGGTCAGGTGCGGGGTGTTCGTTCCCGGGCCCAGCCATCGTCCGGCCGGGTCTCGGTAAGGCCGTCTCGCATCCCGGGAATCAGACGGTGCCGTCCTAGTGGTGGCTTGAAGTCGGGTCTCTGGTCGACAGTGTTGATCCGGACATGCCAGCCCGTCTGATGGACCACGGTGTGGTGCGCCCGGCACAGGAGCACGAGGTTGTGCAGCGCGGTTGGGTCCGCCCTGGGCCAGTGGGTGATGTGGTCGGGCATCGCAGGCCACCGGGGCAAGGAAGAGGTGTGTTGACGCAGCGACCCACTATCGGCACACGCGGAGGGGCCCGTCGTCTGGCGCCGGAATGAATGGCGGCGAGCGCGGAGCGCTTCGGCGGCGCAACCTGCTCCTGGTCAGGCAACCAAGCACCTGCGTCGCACCCAGCCGGTCAGTCGGCGTCAAGCCGAGCGATCTCTTCCTCGGTCAAGTCCAGATCTGCCGCTAGAGCCGAGTCGGTGATCGACTGTGGCCGCTTGGCGCCCGGGATGGGGATGACGACCGAGGACTGCGCGAGCTCCCACGCCAACGCGACCTGTTGGGCACTGGCCCCGCGCTCGTCGGCCACATGCTTGAATGCCGGGTGGTTCTCGGCCAACGCCTTGGCTTCGGCCAGACCACCCAGCGGGCTCCACGGCAGAAACGCCAAGCCGAGATCGGCGCACACGTCGATCTCGGGTCGACTGCTGCGGAACGCCGGCGAGAACTGGTTCTGCACGCTGACCAGCGCCTCACCCAGGGCGCCGTGCGCCTGTCGGATCTGGGTGGGGTCGGCGTTGGACAGACCGACCATGCGCACCTTGCCCGACGCGTGAATCTCCCCCAGCGTGCCGATCACCTCCGCGTAGTCCACCTCAGGGTCAGGACGGTGGTGCTGCCAGAGCGCGATCTGTTCGACGCCCAGACGCTGCAGGCTCGCATCCACTGCCGTGCGCAGGTGCCCAGGGCTGCTGTCGGTCGCCCAACCGCCACCGTCGGTGCGGACGTG
>JBPCND010000138.1:0-9755 GCA_051001655.1 Nocardioides sp.
GTGCACCTCCGTCACGACGACCCGGCCCCGGCGATGATGCGCGACCAGCATCTCGGCCGGCTCGAGTGGCCGCGCGGGCAGGCCGAGTGCCTCGAAGACCCGGGGCAGGACCGGTCTGTGGGTGCACAGCACGGCGGGCCGGTCCGTCCGCAGCAGACCATGCACCGCGTCGGCAACCCCCTGCTCGTCGGCGTCCTCCTCCGACAGGGCGTCGGTCACCTCCAGGTCGACCCCGGAGGCGTCGGCGTACGGCGCCAGGGTGGCCCAGCAACGCCGACTGCTCGAGCTGACGAGCCGGGCGACGCCGTACGCCCCGAGCATCGGCACCAGGTCGTCGGACTGCAGCTCGCCCGCCTGGGTGAGGGTGCGCTGGCGGTCGTTGCCGCGCCATGCCCTCGCGGATCGCGCCGTGCCGTGGCGCAGCACGATCAGCGGCGTGGTTGTCTTCCGTAGCGTGGTGAACTCGTGGAGGGTGTCGCGGTCGTGGGGGTAGGTCAGCCGCTGCCGCGCCTCGTCGACGTCGAGCCACGCCAGGGCGTCGATCTCGGTGTTGGGGAGGTACGTCGACAGGTCGTCGTCGCCGACCGGCCGACCCACCCAGTAGTGCACGCGCTTGGCCCGGCGGACGCCGTCTCCTGCGAGGTACGACTGGTCACTGAGCGGTCGCCCGAGCCGGATGTCGATCCCGGTCTCCTCGCCGACCTCACGCACAGCGGCAGTGAGCGGATGCTCACCCGAGTCTAGCTTCCCCTTCGGGAACGACCAGTCGCCGTACTTCGGCCGGTGCACGAGGAGCACCTGCGGGCCCTTCCTCGACACGACGGCGCCGGCCGCAACGATCTCGGGGGAGTCCACCCGGTCAGTCTCACATCCCCGTGGCACCCGGACGAGGAAGGATCAGGTGACGATCCGGTGGAGCAAGGGCAAAACCGCCCCGGTGGTGACCGGGACGGTTTCGCGGTGGTGCGGTGCGTGGGTTTCGGCAGTCCGATCGAGGGAGAGCGATCAGAGCTTCACGAAGTTGGCCGCGGTGAGCCACTGTCCGTGCGAGTCCACGACCGCGCCGATCCCGATGCCGTGGGGGTAATGCGAAGTCAGCACCGCCTTGTGCGGCGGGGACTGCATCCACAGCTGGACGAGGCGGAAGGGGCTGATGCCACCCTTGCCGAGGGTCTCGCCGGCGTAGTTGGCGCCGCACTGGCGGAGCACGTTGCCCATGTCCTGGTGGTAGAAGGCGTCGGCACGGACGAGGTGGTGGGACCAGTTCTTGGCGGTCCCTTCCGCGCAGCGCACCCTCTGGAGGGCAGCGAGCCCACGGTCGGTCCTCTCTTTGTTGATCCAGTGCTGGACCCTCAGCTCGTAGCGGGCCGGCGTCCACCGGCTGGCCATGCTTCGCTGGGCGACCGAGGCAGAGCTGGTGATCACGGTGAGGCCGAGGGTCACGACGGCCAGGGCGACGAACGCCGTGACCATCTTCAGGGCAGGACGCAGCAGAGCGTTGGGTGTAGTCATCACTATGGCCCCTCCCAAGGCCAGGTGAAGGTGGGTCGCGGCTCCTCCCAGGAACCTCGCCCCCCACACTTCGGTGGGTAACGTCGCACGTTCTTCGGTTTTTCAGCGGTTACCTGCATCGGGTGCGGTTCTCAGGCGCCTCTGTACCAAGAGATTCGGCGTGGCGGCGCATCCACTTGAGGCTTCAGCAGAACCTTTACCCTGCTGCCCGGTCAGGGCGCGACAGGGGTACGGCGCCGTCGGCTCGCCGCCACGAGGGAGGTCTGGAGGTCCCGCAGCGGGGTGTCGTCCTCGCCCAGGTGATGTCGCGTCCAGGAGCCGGAGCCGTCCAGGTGCCACGACGCCGTACCTTCGTCGAAGGCGAGGTCGAGCAGCCGGCCGATCTCGTCGATCTGACGGCTGCCGGGAAGTTCGACGAGGCACTCCACCCGCCGGTCGAGGTTGCGGTGCATCAGGTCCGCCGAGCCGATCCAGACACGCGGCGTACCCCCGCTCTCGAACCAGAAGACCCGGCTGTGCTCGAGGAAGCGGCCGAGGATCGATCTCACCCTGATCCGCTCGGACAAGCCGGGCACACCGGGGCGCAGGGTGCAGATGCCGCGGGTCAACAGGTCGACCGGGACGCCGGCCGCCGAGGCGCGGTAGAGGGCGTCGATGGTGGCCTCGTCGACGATGGAGTTGGCCTTGACACGCACCCGCGCGGGCCGGCCGGAGCGGTGGTTCTCGATCTCCTCCTCGATGCGTGCGACGAGGCCGTCGCGGGCCGAGTCCGGGGCGACGAGGAGGTGCTCGTAGGTGGCGTTCCGGGAAATGCCGGAGAGATTGTTGAACAGGTGTGCGATGTCCTCGCCGATGCCGTCGTGGGCGGTCAGCAGTCCGAAGTCCTCGTACATCCGCGCCGTCTTGGGGTTGTAGTTGCCGGTGCCGATGTGGACGTATCTGCGAATCCCCTCCGCCTCGTCGCGCACCACCATCGAGAGCTTGCAGTGTGTCTTGAGGCCGACGAGACCGTAGACGACGTGACAGCCGGCGTGCTCGAGCTGACGAGCCCACTTGATGTTGGCCTGCTCGTCGAAGCGTGCCTTGAGCTCGACCAGGACCACCACCTGCTTGCCAGCTTCGGCCGCGTCGACCAGGGCGTCGATGATCGGTGAGTCCCCCGAGGTGCGGTAGAGCGTCTGCTTGATCGCGAGCACGTGGGGATCGGCCGCGGCCTGCTCGATGAAGCGCTGGACCGAGGTCGCGAACGAGTCATAGGGATGATGCAGGAGTACGTCGTTTCGCTGCAACGCTCCGAACACGTCGACCGGCGAGGCCGACTCGACCGGCGCGAGCTGTGTGTGGGTGGACGGCACGAACGCCGGGAACTTCAGCTCTGCCCGGTCGATGTCCGCGATGTCGTCGAGGCCACGAAGGTCCAACGGGCCGGGGAGCCGGACCACTTCCGACTCGGACACCGCCAGCTCGGAGACGAGGAGCTCGAGGATGTGGTCGTCCATCGACTCCTCGACCTCGAGCCGGACCGGCGGCCCGAAGCGACGTCGCAGCAGCTCCTTCTCGAGCGCGGCGAGGAGGTTCTCGGCGTCGTCCTCCTCGACCTCGAGGTCCTCGTTGCGGGTCACCCGGAAGGTGTGGACGGCGAGCACCTCCATGCCGGGGAAGAGACGCTTGAGGTGCGCGGCGATGACGTCCTCGAGCGGGACGAACCGTTGCTCGCCGACCGCGACGAACCGGTTGAAGATCGGCGGCACCTTGACTCGGGCGAAGTGCTCCTTGCTGGTCTTGGGGTTGCGCACCAGCACGGCGAGGTTGAGCGAGAGGCCGGAGATGTAGGGGAAGGGGTGCGCGGGGTCGACGGCCAACGGTGTCAACACCGGGAAGACCCGGTCGCGGAAGAGCTTCTTGCAGTGCTTCTGCTCCTCGCGCGTGAGCTCGGCCCAACGGAGCAGCTCGATGTTCTCCTCGGCCAGGGCCGGCACGAGCTCGCTGCGGAACAGCGTGGCGTGCCGCTCCATCAGCTCGTTGCTGGTGACGCGGATGTGATCGAGGACCTCGCGCGGCATCAGGCCCGACGCGGAGGGCACGGCGACCGACGCGGCGATCCGTCGCGTGAGGCCGGCCACCCGGACCATGAAGAACTCGTCGAGGTTCCGGGCGAAGATCGCCAGGAAGCGGGCCCGCTCCAGCAGCGGCGTGTCCGGGTCCTCGGCGAGCTCGAGGACCCGGGTGTTGAAGTGCAGCCAGGACAGCTCCCGGTCCAGGAAGCGGTCCTCCGGCAGCTCGTCGGCCACGACGTCGTACGCCGGCTCGACGTCGAAGCTGCCTTCGGGAACCACGCTCAGCGGGCGATCCGTGCTTTCCAGGGTCACCTCGCCATGGTGGCACCGCGAGGTGAACGGTGGGTAACGGTCCGGCTCGTCCGGCTGGTCGCGGCTGGGCCGGCTGATCGCGGCTGGGCCGGTGGGCGGTCCGGTGGATCCTCGCCGCGGTCCTCTCCGCGCGGCAGCGGCCCGCCCGACAGGCAAACCGCGCCCAGTCGGCCCGAAAACGCGCATGACGGCCCGGTTTGCCTGTCCGAGTGGCCGCCCCAGGGGTCGGGGCGGGAGGCGCAGCGGCCGGAGATCAGCCATGGCCGGATGCTGCACACGGTGAGCAGTCTTCGCGGATCCTGACGGCTCATTGTGCAGCAACTGCGCACGGTGACCGGTTGCGTTCGTCTCGGGCGGGCGGCCTAGCCGGCCGTAGCGGCCTGCCACGCGGCTGCGGTACGGGGGTCGTGGTAGCGCGTGAACCCGCAGCCCCACCCGATCGGGTCCTCGAGCGGGTCGGTCTCGCCCCAGCGGGCCTCGCCGCTGACGAGCAGCCGCGAGCCGACGCCGTACGACGCTCCACTGCCGCCGGCATCGCTGCCGCCGCTGCTGCTGCCGCCGCCACTGACGGTGCCGTTTCCGTCGCTGGTGATCGTGCCGGAGCCACCGGGTTCGGACGGTGCGAACAGGTCTACGGTCACGGTCTCACCGGACCCGCCCCGGAACCAGTCGTTCACGGCGAAGGTAACGCCGGTCAGGTCGAGGCCCCCGCCGTCGCCCCGGTCGGACTGAGCCGGACCGATGTCCACGACGGTGCCGTCGAAGGCGAACCCGCGCCGCGAAAGCGCATCGGGGGAGTAGGACTCCACGCAGCTGAACGAGCCGTCGAAGGCCACCTCCCCGGCGCGGTCCTCGGTCGGGTCGGGGACGGCGTCGTCGCTCGGCCCCGTGCTCTCCGACGGCGCCGTGCTCACCGACGGGACCGTGCTCACCGACGGGACCGTGGCGAGCGTGTCGTCGGGCGTCCCAGAGTCCTGGCCGAGACTCACCGCGGCGATGGTGGCGGCGGCGAGCGTTCCGACCGCGACGAAAGCAGTCGTACGTCGTTGACGGGACCGGCCGCGGGCCCGCTCGGCCACCATCGTCCAGGGCGGGGCGTTCGCCGGGGTCCGCTCGTCGACCTCGCGGTGGAGGAGCGCGGTGAGGCCGCCATCGTGGTCGTCGCGGTCGGGAACGCCGCCGTGGTGGTCGCCGTCGTGGTCGGGGTCGTGGGGCACGGGCTCAGTCATGGGTGGCCTCCTGCGGGTCGGGGAGCATGGTCGAAAGGGCGGCACGGCCGCGACCGAGCCGGGACTTGACGGTCCCGGTGGGGAGCCGGAGCTGGCCGGCGATCGTCTCCACGGACAGGTCGCAGACGTGGTGCAGCACCACGACGGCGCTGGGGTTCGGGCAGTCGGGCGAGTGCCGCTGCGACGTCGACGGTGTTTCCCGAGGCGGACGCGACCCCCGAGTCGGCCGGGTCGGTCCGGTCGGCGTGATCGGCCTGGCCGGCGAGACGGCGTAGTCCAGCGGCGGCCACCAGCGTGCGACGGTGGCGGCTGATGAGCATCCGGACAGCCACCGTGCGGACCCAGGCGGCCGGGTCGTCGTACCTCCGGATCCGCGACCAGCGCTCGAGGAGCCGCACAAACGCGTCCTGCGCGACTTCCTCGGCGTCGGTAGGGCTCCCACCGAGGAGGGGGAGCACCCCTACCGTGGGCCGGTACGCCTCGGCGTACAGCTCCTCCACCTCGAGATCGGTCGACGTCACGACAGTTACACGCGCCAGCCGCCGATCCGGTTCCCTCGCGTTGCGCTCAGGAGGCGAGCAGATCCTCCATCGTGGCGATCTCCTCTGTCTGGGCCTGCTCGATCTCGGCGGCGAGGTCGACTGCCTCGGCGGACTCCCCGTCGGCCTGCTCGGTCTGCGCCTGCTCGATCGCGCCCTCGTGGTGCTCGATCATCATGGTGAGGAACATCTGGTCGAACGCGGAGCCGGAGGCCGCATCGAGCCCCTTCATCTCCTCGCTCGACATCATCCCGGGCATGTCCATGTCCTCCATGCCCTCCATATCTCCCATGTCCATGTCGGCCATGTCGCCGCTCATCATCGAAGTGTCGGGAACCTCCTCGTCCCAGTCCTCGAGCCAGCCCGTCATGGTCTCGATCTCGGGAGCCTGGGCGGCCGAGATGTCCTCGGCGAGTGCGCGGACCTCTTCGCTGTCGGCGTTCTCGATCGCCATCTCCGACATGTGTACGGCCTGAGCGTGGTGGGGGATCATGTCCTGCGCGAACGTCACGTCCGCCTCGTTGTGTCCGGCAGAGCCGGCTGCCGAGTCGGCGTCCTCACCGCACGCGGTGAGGGTGAGCGCGCCGGCGAGCAGCATCGATGCGAGCGCGAGAGTCTTCTTCTTCATGTCGTCTCCTGTGGTGTGAGCTGATGGGGGGTCGGTCAGATCGCGCTCGAGCTCGCCGGGTGGGCTGGCTCGAGCGCGTGCCGACTGCTCAGCAGCGGGAGATCGACAGCAGGAGCGGCGTGGGTGGGTCGGGGTCCCGGCCGAAAGGACGAGCGACCTCCACCATCCGGGGCGCGAGGGAGTACGGGCGCCGGTGGCTCCGGGCGAGCGCGAGCCACAGCAACGTCAGCGCCGCTCCGGCGAGGATCGTCAGACACAGGGCAGCCAGGCCGTCGGAGACCGAGCCGGCGAGCAGCGAGGCTGCGACGGGGGCGGCGGCCGTGACAATGCCAGCCGTGACAATGCCAACCGGGACGGTGGCGGCCGGGACAGTTCCAGCCGGGGCGTCCACGGTCGTGACCATGACAGCCGGGGCGTCCACGGTCGTCAGCAGGGCGTCCGCGTGCATCGGCGCCATGTCCGACGTCGCGACGGACTGGTGCGCCGCGTGCGAGGACGTGCCATGCGAGGACAGCCCGTGCATGCCAAAGAGGCCGAGGAGCACGAGGGACAGGGCGACCCACAGCTGCCAACGGGGCTTGGCCGGGGTCATGCCACCAGTCTACGTCGCGTGGTCACGGCCAAAGCACGAGTCATGCGCAGTTGCAGCGGTTCCTGGCGCGGCGCGATCTGCAACAACTGCGCAGAGTGAACAGTCGCTGCGCGGTCAGGGGTGGTGGTACAGCACGTGCGTGTCCGCAGCGGCATGCGTGAACCCGAGGCGCTCGTAGACCGCTCGGGCCGGCGCGTTCTCAGCCTCGACGTAGAGGATCACCTCGGGCAGCCCGAGCCCGACGAGATGGTGGAGGCCGGCCAGGGTCAGCAGCCGCCCGAGGCCAGCTCCCTGCGCCCGCGGCGACACACCGACGACGTAGACCTCCCCGTGCCCAGGCTCGCCCGGGTGCACCTTGGTCCAGTGGAAGCCGAGCAGCTCTCCCTCCTGACCCGGACCGTCGCTCGTCGGGCTCGTCGAGACCGCGACGAAGAAGCCGGCCGGGTCGAACCACGGCTCGGACAGGCGAAGCTCCAGGTCCTGGCGGGTCAGTCGGCCCTGCTCGGGGTGGCCGGAGAACGCGACGGCGTTGAGCGCGAGGAAGGCCTCCTCGTCGTGGCCGGGGCGGAAGGCGCGTACGTCGACGCCGGATCCGGACCGGTCCGGAAGCTCGGGAAGGTCCTCCGGGCCGTCGACGACGAGCCGCATCACCCACAGGTCGCGCACCCGGTCGAACCCTGTGGCAGCAGCGAGGGCGGCGGCTCCGGGATGGTTGCCGCGCGACCACGCCGTGAGCGCCGCCGGTCTCGTGACGTCGAGCGCCTCGTCGAGCAGCGCCCGGCCCAGGCCGTGACGCCGATGCTCGGGGTGGACCACCAGATCGACGGAGCCGTCACGCAGCCAGGCGAACCCCGCTGCCGCGCCGCCCGCTGCTGGACCGCCCGCCACCGGCCCTGCTGTGAGCAGGGTGCTGCCTGCGATCCCGTGGTGCCGCAGCGTCAGCAGCGCCGCCTCGTCGAGCGGTGCGACGCCGTCGGCGGTGGTGGCCGCGTCGAGCACTGCCCGCACCTCGGACGCCAGGCCTTGCTCGGCCGGCCAGTCGAAGTCGCTCGGGTCGGGCCGCCGTACAGACGTGGTCATGAAGCACAGCCTAGGAGCCCGGGGAGCGTGGCATGGACCTGCTGCTGACGGTGTTGGTGACCGCGACGTTCCCGTGGCTGTGTCTGGGCTTCGTGCTGTGGATGTCGCGGTTCGAGGACGCTCTGCCCGCCGCCGTACGACGCGCGCAGCTCCAGCCGGACCCGCCGCCGATCACGGCGATCCCGATCCGTCCGGTGGCCTTGGCGACGGTGCGGGTGCCGGCTCAGCGGTCGGAGGTCTCCCTCTCGGGCGCGGTCTCCTTGGGCGGCAGCACGAACCGGTAGCCGACGTTGCGCACGGTCCCGATGAGGGTCTCGTTGTCCGGGCCGAGCTTGGCGCGCAGCCGGCGGACGTGGACGTCGACGGTGCGGGTGCCGCCGAAGTAGTCATAGCCCCAGACCTCCTGCAGCAGCTGCTGGCGGTTGAAGACCCGGCCGGGATGCTGCACGAGATACTTCAGGAGCTCGAACTCCTTGAAGGTCAGGTCGAGCGGTCGGCCGCCGAGACGGGCGGTGTAGGTCACGTCGTCCACGCTGACCTCTCCGGACCGGATGATGTGCCCCTCGGGGTTGTCGGTCTCGCGCTGCTCCGCGAGGCGCCCGATCGCGAGCCGCAGTCGGGCCTCGACCTCGGCCGGACCTGCGGTGTGCAGCAGGACGTCGTCCATGCCCCAGTCGGCAGCGACGGCTGAAAGGCCACCCTCGGTGACGATCAGGAGGACCGGGCTGTCGGAGCCGGTCGTACGGATCAGCCGGCAGAGGTCGCGCGCGTGGGCCAGCTCCTGGCGGCCGTCGACCAGGACGACGTCGACGTCCGGCGCCTCCAGGAGGGCGCTTCCCTCGGCGGGCAGGATCTTGACCTGGTGCGGGAGCAGGGCCAGTGCCGGCACCACTTCGGCAGAGGGGTGCATGGTGCTGGTCAACAGCAGGATGGTGCTCATCGCAGACTCCCGGATGCATGCCTGGACGGGATCGTCGTCCGGCTCGCCGTTGAGCCGATCAAGTCATCGAGAGCCGGGGTCAGCGGCTTTCTCGATAGGGGAGGATACCGAACATGACCGGTTCGACGCACGAGACGTCCGCGTCCGGAACCGCCACGGTCCGCTACTGGGCGGCTGCCCGGGCCGCAGCAGGGGTCGAGGCGGACGTCATCGAAGTCGGGTCGGGTACGACATTGGGGGAGCTGCTGGACGCAGTACGTCGGCTGCACCCGGACCGTCCGAGGTTGCCCGACGTGGTCGCGATCTGCTCGATCCTGGTCGGTGACCGACCGGTGGGAGCTGCGGACCCGGCCGAGGTCCGCATCTCGCCGGGTGACTCGGTCGAGCTGCTGCCGCCCTTCGCCGGCGGCTGACGCTGTCGCTAGGCCCGCTGCCGCTTGGCGCGCTGCCGCGTGGGCCGCTCGCGGCTGGAGCGCTTGGCGGTCACGAGCCAGGTAGTGCCGCTGACCCCCGGGGCCGGGTGGCTGGTCTGGGGGTCAGGGGCGGGGTGTTCGTCCTCGGACCCAGTCGGCGCCGTCGCCGGTGGCGGCATCGCCTGATCTGGTGCTGGTGAGGGTGGCTCTCAGTTCGGGGGTGGTTCGGTGTCGGCCTGGTGGTGGCCGGAACTCGGGTCGTCGGTCGCCGGGGTTGATCCGGGTGTCCCAGCTGGTGGTGTGGAGCACGGTGTGGTGGGCCCGGCACAGCAGCATCAGGTTGTCCAGGGACGTGGGTCCACCGTCGGCCCAGTGTTGGATGTGGTGGGCGTCGCAGGCGATGGGTGGTCGGCGGCAGCCGGGGAACGTGCAGTGCCGGTCTCGGAGGACCAG
>JBPCND010000139.1:0-6044 GCA_051001655.1 Nocardioides sp.
ACACTCGGATGGTTCTTCGCGGCTGCCCGCACCATCGAGGGACCGCCGATGTCGATCTGCTCGACGCACTCGTCCGGGGTGGCGCCGGACATCACCGTCTCGGTGAAGGGGTAGAGGTTCGACACCACCAGGTCAAACGGCTCGACGCCGAGCTCGACGAGCTGCTCCCGGTGCGACTCGAGGCGAAGATCGGCCAGGATGCCCGCGTGCACCGCGGGGTGCAGCGTCTTGACCCGGCCGTCGAGGCATTCGGGAAAGCCGGTCAGCTCTTCCACCTTCGTGACCGGCACGCCTACGCCGGCGATCCGGCTCGCGGTCGAACCGGTCGAGACAAGTGCGACACCGGCCTCGTGCAGGCCTCGGGCCAGCTCGTCCAGGCCGGTCTTGTCATAGACCGACACTAAGGCCCGCCGGACCGGTCGCCTGCCACTCGCTGCATCAGTCACTGTCGAACCGGGCCTTCCTGTCGGTGCGCGTGAAGCCTTCGCGGGCCAGCCGGCCCACCGCGTCCACGAGCATGGTCCGCTCGGCGACCTTGATCCGCTCGTGGAGGCTCTCGACGTCGTCGTGGTCCTCGACCCGGACGGCCACCTGGTCCAGGATCGGTCCGGTGTCGATGCCCTCGTCCACGACGAACAGAGTGGCGCCCGTCACCTTCACCCCATGCCCCAACGCGTCCGCGACGGCGTGCATCCCGGGGAAGGCCGGCAGCAACGCCGGATGCGTGTTGACGTAACGACCGCCGAACGCGGCGAGGAACGCGGCACCGGCGAGCTTCATGAAGCCGGCCGACACCACCAGGTCCGGGTCGTGGTGTCGACATGTTGTGGTGAGGGCGGCATCCCACTGCTCTCGGGTGCCGTAGTCCGACACCTGGTGCACGAAGGTCGCGATGCCGACACGGGTCGCGCGGGCGAGCGCCTCGATGTCGTGCCGGTCGGCGCCGACGGCGACCACCTCGGCGCCGTAGGCCGGGTCCTCGCACGCGTCGAGCAGGCCCTGGAGGTTGCTGCCGGCGCCGGACACCAGCACCACCAGGCGCGCGGGACGTCGTGATGCAGGAGGCACGCGCACAGGGTAGCGAGGGACGGGCCGCGTCAGAGGATGACGGTGTCTTCGGTGTCTTCGGTGTCTTCGGTGTCTTCGGTGTCTTCGGTGTCTTCGGTGTCTTCGGTGTCTTCGGTGTCTTCGGTGTCTTCGGTGTCTTCGGCGGCCGGGCGTCTTTTCGGTTCGCCCGCGTCGGACCCCGGGCCCTTTCGGCGCAGCCACCACGTCGTCGCCAGGCCACCGACCAGGGCACCCACCCCCATCGCGACCGGTGCCGCCACGAACGTTTCGAGGTCGGGCGCACCCACCTCGGACATCCGGCCCGGCCCGATGGAGCCGCCGGCGAGGAGAACCAGAAGGGCGCACAGCAGTCCACCGATCACGCCGACCCCCAGGCTCCGCAGCGCGGCCGTCTCGTAGCCGACGGCGGGATGTCTGCGGGCGGTCAGACCGGCAGCCAGGGCGGCGATGAGGACGGGTACGCCGACCAGGGCGGTCGCCCAAACGGGACCGGGTCCGCTCTCGGGCAGTGCGGCCAGCAGCGGGAACGCCGGCACTGGCCCGAGCAGCACGGTCGCGGGCGAGACGATCGTGCCGGTGCCGACTGCGAAGCCGGGACCCAGCAGGTAGGCGCCTCCCATCAGCGCGACGTTGGGGGCCACCGCGGCGACCAGCGTCGTGTAGAGCGCACCGCCGGCAACGTCGGCGTGCAACAGGGACAGCACGTTGGCCGCCGTACCGAGGTCGAGCAGCAGGGCGGTCACCGTCAGCACCGACCCGGCGGCGACGAGGAGGAGCACGGCGGCGACCCCACCACGCAGCACGGCTACAACCCCGTCGGGGATCCGGTGCCGCAGGGCGACCCCGGCCGGGGAACCGGTGACCAGGCCGATCCCGCCGCCGACCAGGCCGATCGTGACTCCACCGGCGAGCGACCGCACCAGGGAGGGCTGCGCCCCGGCCGTCGTTGCGAGCACCGAGCTGAGAACCGCCACGACGCCGTACGCACCGGCCAGGACGATGCCGCCCACAGCCAACGCGGAGGTCCCCTCGGTGGCCGAGGTCTCCGCGGCCCAACGACCGAGGCGGAAGGTGACGTAGCCGCAGAACCAGGTCAGGCCGAGAGGCACGAGCGTGATCGTCGACGTGGCGAGCGCCAGGCCGGACCCGTGGGCGAGCAGCCAGGCATCCGCACCGACCCGCAGGGCGTCGCGCGTGTCGCCGTGAGCACCGGCGTCGGAAGCGAACCAGCCGACCAGTGCCACGGCCATGCAGCCGAGCAGGACCGACCCGGCGGAGGTGGCACCGGCGAGGCCGGCGGTCAGCCAGAGTGGCCGCCGGGCGCCGCCGACGGTGGACGTCGGGGAGGCACTGGGGCGGGTGAGCAGCTCCGTCATCGCGAACCATCTTGGGCGCCCCCCGGAGCGGATCGGGGCTCCCACGCCGGTTACCCACAGGAACGCCGACGACGTACCGTGGGTGGCCGACCGTCCATCGAACGAGATCCCAGGAGACGACCCATGCAGGCGGAGGAGAGCTTCGACTCCTTCTACCTCGCGACTCGTCGTCATCTGCTGCACCAGGCGTTCGCGTTGACCGGCGACCTTCCGGCGGCGCAGGCCGCGGTCCGCGATGCCTACGTCGCGGCGTGGCACCACTGGCACAAGGTCGAGCCCCTCGACGACCGTGGGGCATGGGTCCGCCCGTTCGCGTGGCGCGCGGCGCAGCGCCGGCACGCCGGACGGATCTGGCACCGCAACAAGGGGATGGCGGCAGAGCAACTCGCGACTCTCGACGGACTGGCCAAGCTGTCGTCCGCCCAACGTCGCATCCTGCTGCTGATCCAGCTCGCCGGCACCCCGCTCGGCCAAGCCGCCCGCGAGGTCGGCGTCACGCAGCGCGTCGCCGAGCAGCACCTCCAGTCGGCGACCGCGACCCTCTCCAGCCAGCTCGAGGTCGAGCCCGTCTCCTTGCGCGCTTCACTGACCGGCCTCGGGACCCTGCTGCAGCAGGCGGGCCTGCCGCGGGCGGGGATCATCCGACGCGCCGGCCGCAAGCGCCGCCGGCTGCACACGGGGGCCGCGATCCTGGTCACGTCGGCCCTCGCCGTCTCCAGCGGGGCGGTCGCCTACGAGCCCGGTGCCAGCGTTGCCGCCGGACCCCGCCAGGCCCTGCGTCCGAGTCCGGTGGGGGTGTCTGCCCAGGGCGAAGCGAAGGCAGACACCGAGGCTGAAATCGAGTCGGAGCCGGAGGTCGAGCCCGATGTCGAGGAGGCTCTTCCGACCGCCGACAACCTGCTCGACCAGGACCAGATCCGACGGCTCGGGATGCGCCAACGATGGAGGCTCGAGGCCACCAAGAACAACACGTCCGGCGACGGCATCAACACGATCTGCCAACAGACCCGCTTCGCCGACCCGGACGGGTTGTCAGCGATCGTAAGGACGTTCGACGCACGCGGTCCGGTGCGGCGCAGCGCCGTACAGACGGTGGAGATCTCGAAGTCCGCGGCACAGGCACGCAAGGGGTTCCGGACGACGTTGGGCTGGTACGCCGGCTGCCAGGTCGGCCGCCTCCAGCTCCTCGACGCCTACCGGGTCGACAACATCGGAGCCGAGGCCGACGTGCTCATGATGCGCGTGTGGAAGCGGCCGGTGACGACGTACTCCGTCGCGGTGGCACGGATCGGTTCGGTCACCACCTCGACTGTCGGCAAGAGCGTCGGCGTCGACCCCCCTGCACCGGGTCAGATCACCCAGTCTCTCGCCGACGCGATCTCGATGTTGTGTGCGCGCAGTGGGTCGCAGAACTGCGCGAAGCGGCCTGAGTACACCGTCGTCCCGCCGCCGCCCTCCGGTGAGGCGAAGGGCATCCTGGCCGTCGCCGACCTCCCACCGGTCGGTCGGCTCGCGAAGCCGTGGGTCGGCACGCGGGCGACGTCAGCGCGACCGAACCCGTCCATGACGACCTGCGACCGCGCCGGCTTCGTTGAAGGCGGAGCCAGGAAGACCCGAGCGCGTACGTACCTCATCCCTGGGGCGGATCTGCCGGCTCGGTTCGGTCTGTCGGAGACCTACGGGACCTTCCGGGACCCGGCGCGCGCCGAGCGGTTCCTCCTCGACGTCCGCCGCCGCGTAGCCGGGTGTGAGGACCGGGACCTCGCGACCGAGGTCACCGCGGCGGCCGACCGCCGGACCGGGGCGGGGTCGGCGTGGTGGTCGTGGGACCTCTCGACCGAGATCTCCGAGGAGGAGACGATCGAGTTCAGGCTGGGTTTCGTGAAGGTCGGCCGACACGTGGCCCAGCTGACGTTCGCTCCTTCACAGAAGCACGACATGACGGCCGCACAGTTCCGCGAGCTCCTCGCCCGGGCCGGGGACCGGCTCCGTGAGCTGCGCTGAGCTGACCATCTAGGCTCGGACGGGTGAGCGGTCTCCCCTCCCCTGCCCCGTGCCCTTCCCCGTCGCCGGGTCGCGAGGTTGCTGCAGCCAAGGACGCGGACGCTCCGCTGCCCTCACTGCGACACCGGTTCGTGCTGCCGGAGGGTGTGGTGTACCTCGACGGGAACTCGCTGGGCGCGCTGCCCCACGGGGTGGCCGAGCGTCTCCGAGCCGCGGTGACCGACGAATGGGCGAGCGGGCTGATCGGCTCGTGGAACGACGCCGGCTGGATGGACCTGCCGCGCCGCGCGGCACTCCGGATCGGCCGGCTGATCGGCGCGGACCCGGCCGCCGTACACGTGGGCGACTCGACGAGCGTGCTGCTGTTCAAGACGATGGTCGCCGCTGCGCGGCTCCGGCCCGACCGACGAGTCCTGGTGCTGGAGCCGACGACGTTCCCGACCGACGGTTACGTCGCGGCTGGCGTCGCTGACCTGCTCGACCTGGAGCTTCGGTGGTGCGACCCTGCCGACCCAGCCGCCTCCCTCGACGACGACGTCGCGTTGCTCTCACTGACCCACGTCGACTTCCGGACGGGCGCGATGTTCGACATGTCCGCCCTCACGCGCGCCGCCCACGACATCGGCGCGCTCGTGCAGTGGGACCTCTGTCACACGACCGGGGCGATGCCGGTCGACCTGGCGGGGATCGACGCGGACTTCGCGGTGGGATGCACCTACAAGTACCTCAACGGCGGGCCGGGTGCGCCGGCGTACGCCTATGTCGCACCCCGTCTGCACGACTTGATCCGGCAGCCGGTCAGCGGGTGGATGGGTCACGTCCGGCCGTTCGAGATGGGGCTGTCCTTCGAGCCCGCGCCCGATGCCTCGCGGCTGGGCTCCGGCACGCCCCCGGTGTTGGCGCTGTCTGCGCTCGACACCGCTCTGGAGGTTTTCGACGACGTCGACCTCGACGCGCTGCGGGCCCAGTCCCTGTCGCTGACCGACTGGTTCATCGAGCTGGTGGACGCCCGCCTCGGCGGCCGCGTCGAGGTGATCACGCCACGCGTTTCGGACACCCGCGGCAGCCAGGTCTCGCTCCGGCACGAATCCGCCTACGGCATCGTGCAGGCGCTCATCGCGCGCGGGGTGGTCGGCGACTTCCGGACCCCCGACCTCGCGCGGTTCGGCTTCGCCCCGCTCTACGTCACGCACGTCGACGTCTACGACGCAGTTGCAGCGCTGCTCGAGGTGCTCGACGGTGAGGAGTACGCGCGGCCGGAGTACGCCCTCCGCAACGCCGTCACCTGACCAGCCGACCGAGATCCGGCCGTGCTCGGCCACCTGCACCGCGATCCAGCCGGTCCAGCCGGTCCAGCCGGCCGAGCGGCCCGAGCGGCCCAGTCGGTCCAGCCGGCCCGAGCGGCCCGAGCGGCCCAGCCGGCCCGAGCGGTTCGAGCGGCCCGAGCGGTTCGAGCGGTTCGAGCGGTTCGAGCGGTTCGAGCGGTTCGAGCGGTTCGGGGAGGATCGCACTCACCTGCTGCCTGAAGAACTCCCCAGTCAGGTCACCAACGGACTTCCCGACCGACGCCGACCCGAAGGCGACGCCCGGCCCCGA
>JBPCND010000140.1:0-9413 GCA_051001655.1 Nocardioides sp.
GATCCAGCTCGTCGACCGCGGTGAACCCGCCGAAGCGCTTGGTCAGACGGGACAGAGCCAGGTCGGCTCCTGCCTCCGCGCCTGGACTCACGCCCCGGCCACCGTGGCGAACTGCCGCTGGTAGTCCTGCTCGGTGTCGGCGTCCAGGGCCATCAGGGAGTAGGTGTCGGCGAGCAGGTCGTCGGTCGGGAAGATCAGCGCGTTGTCGACCAGGCTCGGGTCCACCTTCTCCATCGCCTCCCGCGCGCCCTGCACCGGGCAGATGTAGTTCACCCAGGCAGCCAGCTCGGCGGCGTTCTGCGGGTCGTAGTAGAAGTCCATCCAGGCCTCGGCGTTCGCCTTGTGCTCCGCCTTGTTGGGCACGATCATGTTGTCGCTCCAGATGGAGAGGCCTTCCTCGGGCGCGATGAACTTGATCTTCGGGTTGTCGAACTGGAGCTGGATCACGTCGCCGGACCAGGCCTCACAGGCCACCACGTTGCCCTTGGCCAGATCCTGCGCGTACTCGTTGCCCGTGAAGGCGCGGACGTGGCCGGAGTCCACGACCTCGGCGAGCCGGTCGATGGCGGCGCCGTACTCGTCGGCCGTGAAGTCCTGCGGGTCCGATCCCTCCATCAGGAGAAGGAAGATCATCGTGTCGTGCATCTCCGAAAGCAGACTCACCTTGCCCTTGAGGTCGCTGCGCGTGAGCAGCTCCTCGAAGCTCCGCACCTCGCCGGTCAGCTCGGAGTTGTAGGCGATGCCGGTCAGTCCGCTCTGCCACGGCACCGAGTAGTCCCGGTTGGGATCCCAGTCGGGACTGCGCAGGCTCTCGGACAGGTTGGCCTCGACGTTGGGCAGGTTCGCCTTGTCTAGCTTCTGCATCCAGCCCAGCTCGATCATGCGTGCAGCCATGTAGTCGGTGAGGGCGAACATGTCACGTCCGGTGCTCTGACAATCGGCGAGCTGGTTACGGACGATGCCGAAGAACTCGGCGTTGTCGTTCACGTCCGCGACGTACTCGACCTCGATGCCGGATGAGTCCTGGAACTCCTCGAGTGTCGGATAGACCGTCACCTTCTTGTCCCCCTGCTTCACCTTCTTCTGGTCGATGTACAGCGGCCAGTTCGAGAAGTGCAGCAGCTTCTCGCTGCTCGAGACATCGGTGCTCTTGCACGAGTCGGTGGTCTGGCGGGCCGCATCGGTGCCACACGCAGAGAGCAGGCCGGGAGCACCCACGGCGAGGCTCGCCAGTCCCGCGCCACGCATGAAACCGCGACGGCTGAGACTTCTTGCGGACGTGCGCCTCATCAACTCGTGGAGGTGAAGGTTTTCCTGCGACATCCGGACAGTCCTCTCAGGGCATGAATGGAGCCAGTGATGTGGATCCTGTCAAATTTCCCCGGTAACGACAAGGGATTCGGTCGATGCGTCACCTCCCTGCAACGGAATCCATCACTCCTCAGGACCGGATTCTTTGACCTCCCGGTGCCAACGCTGACAAGATCGCCGGGTGAGTGCGCGTCAGGCAAAGAACGGTGCGACCGGCACGGTGGTGCTCGACGATGTCTCCAAGGCCATCATCGAGGAGCTCCAACAGGACGGCCGGCGGTCCTACACCGCGATTGGCAAGGTGGTCGGACTGTCCGAGGCGGCGGTGCGTCAACGCGTGCAACGACTGATCGACAGCGGCGTGATGCAGGTGGTCGCCGTGACTGACCCCCTCGAGCTGGGCTTCGCTCGCCAGGCGATGATCGGCATCCGCGTGCGCGGTGAGCTCGAACCCGTCGCGGACGCCGTGGCCGAGCTCGAGGAGGTCGACTACGTCGTGATCACCGCCGGGTCCTACGACCTGCTCGTCGAGGTCGTCTGCGAGAGCGACGAGGCACTTCTGCACGTGCTGTCCTCCAAGATCCGGACGATGGAGAACGTCGTCTCGACCGAGACGTTCATGTATCTCAAGCTTCGCAAGCAGACCTACTCGTGGGGTGTGCGCTGAGCCGCACCGAGTACGCCGGCCTCTCGCTCTGGCACGAAACCGCCGATGACGACTGGGAGCCCCGGGCCGCACTACCGAGCGACCGCGATGCGGACGTCGCCGTCGTCGGAGCCGGGTTCACCGGTCTCTGGACGGCCTACTACCTGCTGGTGGCCGACCCGACCTTGCGGATCATCGTCCTGGAGTCCGAGACGGCAGGATTCGGAGCGTCGGGGCGCAACGGGGGCTGGTGCTCCGCCCTCTTCCCGTCCTCTTCGGCGAAGCTCGCCGCGCTTCCAGGCTCGGGTCGCGCGGCCGCGCAGGCGCAGCACGGCGCGATGCGCCACACGGTCGACGAGGTGCTCCGGGTGGTCGAGCTCGAAGGCATCGATGCACAAGCCCGCAAGGGCGGCACCATCGTGCTGGCACGCAACCCGTCGCAGCTGCGCACGGCAGAGGCAGAGGTGCGATCGGCCCGTGCATGGGGGCGCGGGGAGGACGACCTTCTGCTCTGGGACGAGGACAGCGCGCGGGCCAGGCTCGATGCCACCGGCACCCTCGGCGCCACCTTCACCCCCGACTGCGCGGTGGTCCATCCGGCACGGCTGGTCCGGGGACTGGCGCGGACCGTCGAGCGCCTCGGCGCCACCATCCACGAAGGGACCCGGGCGCTGTCCCTCGGCGCTCATGTGGTCCACACCGACCGTGGCGATGTCCGCGCCGACGTCGTCGTCCGTGCGACCGAGGGCTACACCACCGGCCTTGCCGGCCTCCGACGTGCGGTGGTTCCCGTCTACTCCCTCATCGTTGCCACCGAGCCGTTGCCGGACGAGATCTGGGACCGGGTCGGCCTGCGTCGACGCGAGACCTTCTCCGACCACCGCAACCTGATCGTCTACGGACAGCGCACGGCGGACGGTCGGCTCGTGTTCGGCGGCCGCGGGGCGCCGTACCACTTCGGATCTCGGATCCGGGCGCGCTACGACCGTGACCCGTCCGTGTTCTCGAGGCTGCGCGCCACCGTGCGCGAGATGTTCCCGGTGCTCGCGGATGTCGGCTTCACCCATGCGTGGGGCGGTGTGCTGGGGATCCCGCGGGACTGGTGCGCATCTGTCGGTCTCGACCGGGACTCCGGGATCGCCTGGGCAGGCGGTTACGTCGGCGACGGCGTGAGTACGACGAACCTGGCCGGTCGTACTCTGCGCGACCTCGTCCTGGGCCGGCAGACCGAGCTGACCGGACTGCCCTGGGTGGATCACCGGTCCCCCCGTTGGGAGCCGGAGCCCTTTCGCTGGCTCGGCGTCAACGCCGGCCTGCGCACCATGTCGCTCGCCGACGCGGAATCACGGCTCACCCGCAGGCCCAGCGTCCTGGCCCGCGCGATGTCGCCGATGACCGGCGGCCACTGACGCGTCTTCCGCGTCAGAACCCGGGAGTGTCGCGCTCGACATCACACGATTCCGGGTGTCGAGCCGCTACGTTCATCGGAGTCTGTGGGACTTCCGGGGGCGGAGGGTGACAGGGATGGTGATGGGCGAGGGTCGGGTCCTTGGTCGGGCCGCCCGTGGGGCCGTCGTGGCGGTCGTCGTCCTCGTCATCGGGGAGCTCGGACTGCTGACGTTCGTCCACCACCTCGACGACGACCTCGATGCCCAGTACGCCGCCTACACCCGCACGTCGGGCATCCTCTCCGGAATCGGTAGGCGACCATCGCCGGAGGTGGCGTCTGCCACCGGGCGGGCCGTCCAGGGAATCATCGACTCCGGGGTCAGCGCCGATGCCCAGGTCACGCTGGCGGAGAGCCACGGCACCTGGATCGCCGACCCGCGCAGCGATGAGGCGCTCACCGCCCTGCGTGCGGAGACCGCTGCGATCGGTGGGTCGATCTCCCGAAGCCAGCGGAGGATCGACCTGCTCGCCGCGGGCCTGCAGGCCGGTGTGCTGGCAGCGTTCGCCCTGGCCTGGTTCGCCTGGTCCCGCCGGCTCACCAACCGGCACGCCCGGGTCGAGCACGAGCTCACCCAACGGCAGTCGATGGACTCCGACGATCGACGCCTCACCGCACTCGTGAGGAACAGCGCGGACGTCATCACGGTGCTCGACCATGACTCGACGGTCCTCTTCGCCAGCCCGTCGGCCGGCAACGTGCTGGGAATCCTCTCGGAGCAGCTGGTCGGCCGACGCATCGTCGACATGGTCTCGACCGGTGACGCCGCCACCTTGGCACGTCACCTCGTGACCCAACGAGCCGGCGACCACTCGGTCAGCGTGCGGCTCGGACTCGACGACGGTCGCGACCGGGTGCTACACGGCACACTCACCAACCTGAGCGCCGATCTGGCCATCAACGGCTGGGTGCTCACCCTGCGGGACGTCACCGACCGCCACGCCCTCGAGGAACAGCTCGCTCAACAGGCTTTCCACGACGGACTCACCGGCCTCGCCAACCGACAGCTCTTCAACGACAGGCTCGAGCACGCCCTGGCCCGACAGGCTGAGCGCGGCGAACCGATCGTCGTGCTGATCTGCGATCTCGACGACTTCAAGCACGTGAACGACAGCCGCGGGCACAGCGCCGGCGACCATCTCCTGACCGAGGTCGGCTCGCGTCTCCTGGGCGCACTCGGACCGGGTGACACCGTCGCCCGGCTCGGTGGCGACGAGTTCGCCCTGATCCTCGAGGGGCGGAACACGGTCCAGGCCGAGCGAGTCGCCCGGCGGATCCAGGAGATGTTCGCCGAACCCTTCCGGGTGGACGGCATCGCCGTCGCAGTGCAGGCCAGCATCGGGATCGCGGAGGCTGTCGCAGGCGGTGTCATGACCACCGGCGAAGAGCTCCTGCGCAACGCCGACGTAGCGATGTGCTGGGCCAAGGACCGGGGAAAGGGCACGGTCGCCCTCTATGAGTCCGGGTTGCACGCTCTCGCCCTCGAACGGCTGGCGATCCGCAGCGAGCTCCAGTACGCCATCCGTGAGGAGCAGTTCATCCTCCACTTCCAGCCGACCGTCGACCTGACCACCGAGGCCATCACGGGGTTCGAGGCACTGGTGCGGTGGCAGCACCCGAGCCGAGGTCTCCTCGCTCCGAAGGCTTTCATCTCCATCGCCGAGCAGAGCGGGCTCATCGTGGAGCTCGGCTCGTGGGTCCTGCGCGAGGCCTGCCGCGCAGCGGTGAGCCTGCAGACCCCGATCTACCAGCCGACGATGTCAGTGAACATCGCTGCCCAGCAGGTCGTCCAGTCGGAGTTCGTCGAGTTGGTGGTGAGCGCCCTCGAGGACTCCGGCCTGCCCGCGCACTATCTCGTCCTGGAGATCACCGAGTCAGTGCTGCTCGACGACATGGCCGGAGCCGTCGAGAGACTCGCCTCACTGAGAGCTCTGGGCGTTCACGTCGCCATCGACGACTTCGGCACCGGATACAGCTCGTTGGCATACCTGTCGCGACTCCCCGTCGACATCCTCAAGGTGGACAAGTCCTTCGTAGACGAGGTGTGCGACGGCTCCCACGGCGCCTCGGTGACCGAGGCGATCATCGCCATGAGCCAGACGATGCGGCTCGTTACGGTCGCGGAGGGCGTGGAACTGCCGGAGCAGGCTGCCTGGCTGCAGCAGGCAGCCTGCACGCTGGGCCAAGGCTTCCTGTGGTCGCGACCGGTCGAGCTGGCCGGTGCGCACCACCTGCTGCGCGCGGGTGTGCCTCGCCAACGCTCCCGCAATGAGGCACCGCGACCACGACACGCCTGGCGACCCTCGGACCCCGTCATCTGACCGATCGACCGGCTGACCCGGTCATGTCTCTCGGCGCAGAGCGGGGCGCAGGAGGTCCAGCACGCCAGGGTCCTCGATGGTCGAAGGCACCACCGGGTCCGCTCCGTCGGCGATCTCCCGCATGGTCTTGCGCAGGATCTTCCCGGACCGGGTCTTGGGGAGTCCGCTCACCACCGTGACATCCCGGAACGCCGCGACCGCGCCGATCTGCTCTCGCACCAAGGCGACCAGCTCGCGGCCGATCTCCTCCGGAGCGTCCTCGACACTGTCCTTGAGCACCACGAAGCCGTGCGGCAGCTGACCCTTGACGTGGTCGGCGACACCGATAACGGCACATTCGGCCACCGCCGGATGGGTGGCGATCACCGCCTCCATCGAGCCGGTGGACAGCCGATGGCCGGCGACGTTGATCACGTCGTCGGTGCGGCCCATGACGTAGAGATAGCCGTCCTCGTCAAGGTAGCCGCCGTCGCCGGAGAGGTAGTAGCCGTCGTACGCGGAGAGGTAGACCGCGACGTAGCGGTCGTCGTCGCCCCACAGCGTGGGCAGCGTGCCGGGTGGCATCGGCAGCCTCAGGCAGATCGCGCCCTCGGTCCCGGCCGGGACGGATCGCCCCTGCTCATCGAGCACCTCGACCGCGAACCCCGGGACCGGGACGCTGGGTGAACCGGCCTTGATCGGCATCGGGTCGAGACCGCGAAGGTTCGCAGCGATCGGCCAGCCGGTCTCGGTCTGCCACCAGTTGTCCACGACCGGGATCCCGAGCCGGTCGGTTGCCCAGTGGTAAGTGTCCGGGTCGAGTCGCTCGCCCGCCAGGAACAGGGTCCGGAGACGCGAGAGGTCGTGACCGGCGAGCAGGGCGCCCTCGGGATCCTCCTTCTTGATCGCCCGGATGACCGTGGGGGCGGTGAAGAGTGCTTCGACGTCGTGCTCGGCCACCACCCGCCAGAACGCGCCGGCATCCGGGGTGCCGACCGGCTTTCCCTCATAGAGGACAGTCGTGGCGCCCGTGATGAGTGGCGCATAGACGATGTAGGAGTGACCGACCACCCACCCCACGTCGGACGCGGCCCACCAGACCTGCCCTGCGTGTACGTCGTAGACCTGCGGGAGCGACCAGGCCATCGCCACCGCGTGCCCGCCGTTGTCGCGGACGATTCCCTTCGGCCTCCCGGTCGTGCCGGAGGTGTAGAGGATGTAGAGCGGATCCGTGGCCTCCACCTCGACGCATTCGGCGGGTGCCGAACGTCCCGCCCGCAGCGCGACGTCCCAGTCGACGTCCCGAGGCTCGACGAGGGTGGCCTCGGACGCGGGGCGCTGCTTGATCACACACACGGCAGGCTGATGACCGGCGATCTCGAGTGCCCGGTCGATCATGGGCTTGTAGTCCACCACGCGCGACGGCTCGATCCCGCAGGACGCCGACACGATCACCTGGGGACGCGCGTCATCGATCCGAGCCGCCAGCTCGTGCGCCGCGAACCCGCCGAACACCACCGAGTGCACGGCTCCCAGACGTGCACAGGCCAGCATCGAGATGACCGCCTCTGGGATCATCGGCATGGAGATGATAACCCGGTCACCCTTCTCGACACCGAAGGACCGCAACGCCCCGGCGAATGCGGCCACCTGTTCGAGCAGCTCGGCATAGCTGAACGTCCGCCGGTTGCCCGTGACGGGACTGTCGTAGATCAGAGCTGCACGGTCGCCGTGGCCGGCCACCACGTGCCGGTCCAGTGCGTTGTAACAGGTGTTGAGCGTCGCTCCGGGGAACCAACGATAGAAGGGCGCATGGTCTGAGTCGAGGATCCTCGACGGCTTGCGAATCCAGTCGACCAGGAGCGCCTGCTCCCCCCAGTACCCTTCGGGGTCCGCGATGCTGCGGGCGTGTTCGGCGTGATAGTCCGACACCGTGGAGCTCCTATCTCAGTCCGTTCGACACGGTACGCCGCGGCTTCGATCTCGCACTCAGCCAGCCGTCGAAGAAACCGTCGAGCTGTTCGCCCGACACGTTCTCCGCGAGACTGCGGAACTGCCACACCCGGGCGTTGCCTCCGCCGCGTCGCTCCAGCCAGGTCCTCAGCAGGCGGGTGAGCTCGCGGCCGCCCATGCGATGCCGCAACGCCTGGACTGCCATCGCGCCGCGTACGTAGACGGCCTGGTCGAAGAGCCGGTCCGGACCCGGGTTGCCGATCCTCACCTTCCAGAACGAGTCGGCCGCGGGGTGCCGTGCGTACAGCTTCAGCAGTGTCTGCTGTGCCGACGGCCCGCCGTGCGCCTCCCGGTAGCGCCATTCCACCCAGGTGGCGAATCCCTCGTTCAGCCAGATGTCGCGCCACCGGCCAACGGCCACGCTGTTCCCGAACCACTGGTGGGCGAGCTCGTGGACCAGCACCCCGAAGGCGTAGGTCCCGGTGCCGAGGTAGGGGTAGGTCGGGCGCGAGGCGTTCTCCAGGGCGAAACCACTCTGGAGCGCGGTCACCACACCGCCCGTGGACGAGTAGGGGTAGTCGCCGAACTGCCGCTCCATCCAACGGACCACACCGGGACCCCTGCGCAGGAGTCTCAAGGCCGAGCTCCGGTCCGAACGGCGCAGGCCCTGCGACACGGCGTTCGTGAACTCCAGACCGCGGGCGATGCCGTGCTCCATTTCGAACCGCCCCGCGGCGAAGAAGGCGAGATACGTGGTGATCGGCTCGCTGATCCGCCAGTGCCATGTGGACCAGGCACTGGCGGTCATCCGGCTGACGAGCTCGCCGTTGCTGATCACCTGATTGCCCGCAGGCACCGACACGGTGATGTCGAACCTCGCCTGGTCGCGGGGATGGTCGTTGGCAGGGAACCACCATGGGGCGATGTGTGGCTCGTTGGTGGCCATCGTCTCCCGCTCTGAGGTGATCCACGGGTCTTCGCGCCCGAAGCGAGCCCGCGACGGCGTGCCGTGGTAGTCCACCGTGACGCGGAACCGGGCTCCCCGGGCGATGACGTCGGCCGGAGTGACCACGAGCTCGTGCCTGCCGTCCTTGACGAAGGAACGCACCGGCGCACCATCGATACGCACGTCGTCGACGCCCAGCACGAGGTCGAGGTTGAAGCGGGACAGTCGTCTGCCCGCGACCATTGAGAGCACCGTGGTGCCGGTCAGTCGCCCCGAGTCGATGTGATACCGGTTGTCGATCGCGTAATGGCGGACGTCGTAACCCGTATTGCCGTCCAGCGGGAAATAGCTGTCACCGATGCCGGCTGCCCCTCGCGTGGGTGGCTCCTCCACAGCGGCGCCTTGCGGAGCCCCCGTCACCACGGTTCCCAGCACCAGAGTCGCCGCGAGTCCGACCAGCAGCGCCGCGCGTCGGCTGCGAGGGGTGGCACGGGACACGAGGGACTCCTGGAGTGCATGAGGGCAGGTCCGCGATTCTAACCGGCGGACCAGTTGCGAGAAATGAAGTTGCGGAAACACCGAGGTTGCCGCCACCCTGAGTCCAGGACAAGTGTCCCTTCGGTGCCTCGCGGCCCGAGACGAACGACAGGAGGCAACGATGCGCGTCGACGCCTTCCGTGTGCCCTCAGCCACCGTCTCGAGCCCTCACTCCAGGAGCACCTCCGTTGTCTCACGAACCTGCGGTCCGACCCCGCGACCCTGAGCTCGACCCCTTCTTCGTCTTCGACTTCCACGCTGCCGACGACCCCA
>JBPCND010000141.1:0-2917 GCA_051001655.1 Nocardioides sp.
CGATGCGACGCCGTCCCGGCCGGTGTACGTCGCCACGACGTGCACCGCGTCGGCAGCGTCGGCCGACACCACGAGGTAAGCGGGCTCGGCCGCGCCGTCCATGACCCGACAGGTCGTCGAGCCGCCCCGGACCCGCAGCTCCTCCCTGCCGAGCGATGCACCGTCTGGACCGACGCGCTCGATCGCGACGCGTCCGGTGCCTCGCTCCGCGGTGTTCGCGCACAAGGTGAGGTCGGTCTGCGGCTCGAGGGCGACCACCGCTGGTGCGCCGAGTGCGGGGCTCGCCCCAGTCACCGCGAACTCCGGTCGAGGCGCACCTGTCGTGGCCACGACGCCACCGGTGACAGGAACCGTCGACATGAGCCACCACGACGTCGACGCCCGGTCGGCGACCGCGGTGACATCGGTGACCAGCACGGACCCGGGACGCACCCTGAGGTCGGCCAGCGCCGTCGGCTGGAAGGGACCAGACGAGGTCATCGCCTGAACCTGGACGAGAGCCTCGTGACGCCCGGGATTGGTGATCACCAGCGCACGGTCACCCCGGCCGACGGGACCGCCGTTCACGACCAGGTCAGTGCTTGGCGGCGTCGAGGCGCTGACCCACTCCGATCCAGCCGGTGTGACCCCGCTGATGCGGGTGGTGTTGACCGCAGCGACGACACGGCCGCGTTGGGTGCGCACCTGAACTGTGGCATCGGAGATTCCGGGTGCGAATCGCGCCAGGTTCAGTGACTGCCGGGACCAAGGACCGAGCGGAATACCGCGCGAGCCCGCTGCCCGCACCCGTCCCTCCGGGCCATAGATCAACACGTCGACCACGGCGACTCCCGGGCTCGGGTTGGCGAGGACCAGCCGCGAGGTCGTCCCCACCTGGGTGCCGACGCCGTTGAACCACCACTGGTCAGCCGGCCGGTCACAGCCGCTGACGGCGATACCGGACCGGTGCCCCCCCGTCGAGGTCGAGAACTGGTACGCCGTCGTACCGGCGGCCCGCCGACCCTCGGCGACAGCCAGCACGCTCGGTCCGGCTGCCGTCGTCAGCTCCTGGACGAGGGGAACCCGTGCTGCCTCCTCGGTGCTCAGGGGGGGAGCCGTCGCGGACTGGAGCACGCTGAGCTCGAGCGACCCGCTGCCGTCTCGCGCGTTAGGGGAGACGGCGAAGATCGAGGTCGTGGTCGCCGCATCGACCGGCGACTCCGGACAGCTCAGCGTCACGTCGAGCGGGGCCACCGTCGCGGACCTTCGTGGGGGGACGGACACGGACGAGTCCGTCCCGCCCGCGACGAGCAGCGCTGCGGCGCACACCAGCACAGCGAGTGCGGCAACGACGTCCCGGACGTGACTCATCGGTCAGTCTCCTGCTCGTCGTCTCGGCGTCGTGCACCGGGAGCCGCGAGGACCAGCGCCAGCACCCACGCACCTGCCTGCCCGACAAGCCACCACGTGCGAGACCCCTGCGCCGAGACGATCAATCGGCCACCGTCGGCGCCGAGCTTGAAGACCCTGCCTGTCTCGAGCGAGCTGTTGTCGACCACCTCAAGTTGGGCACCGTCTAGCGTCGCCTCGAAGTCACTACCAGCGGGGGTTGACACGGTGAGGACGCGGTCTTCGCCGCCGTTCTCCACCCGCTCATCGGCCCGGTCGTTATAGCCCAGGACCGTCGCAGCGTCGGCGGCTTCCGAGGTGTCGGAGCCGATCACTCGCACCAGCCCCGTAGGCACGTTAACCTGCCAGCCCGCGAGCCGTCGGGCGTTCGTGGACGCACGTGACAACCCCGAGATCGCATCGAGGGCGGCGACCACCTCCGGGTCGAACGGCCGAGGTACGACGACGTACGCGACCGCGAAGTCCGCCAGCCGAGCGATGTCGGCGGGTCGCCCCTGGGAGACCAGGTCGGCTACCAGCGTGGTCAGCTCGGGGGACTCATGCCCGGGAAGCACCCCGTCGTCTCCTAGCCGGCGACCGTCGCCGGCCCGGAGGTCGTAGCTAACGGGATCGGTGTCGGTGCGGATCACCAGGATCCGCTGCGCCGCGTCCGCCTCGGAGGCGTCCACCATGTAGCGCGGCAGTGTGGTCGCCGGTCGCCGGTCCAGGTCTGCTTGCGGCGCTACGACGGCCCACCAGCCGAGAGCGGCGACGGTGGACAGGGCGGCCGCGACGACCGTCAACCCCGCCACCGGCTGCCGCCAGCCGAAGCTCCCGGAGGAGACGTCGGCCCGCAGCCCGTCCGCGGCGAACCCCGCCGCAGCGAGCGCGGCTGCCTGCACGACGAGGACGGGGAAGCCCAGCCAGACGTGCGCCAGCTGATCGGTCCCCGGCAGCTGCACCACCTCGTCACCCACGATCGCGACAGTGCCGAGCGCGATCGCCATCACCACCCAGGCGCCGGCCACCCGGGTCCGTGCGCCGGAGCGGGCCAAGGCCACGACAGCCGCGAGCATGAACCCGAGGGTCAACCACCACGGCGCGGCAGCTGAGTCACCCAGCCGACCGAGCGGCAGCCGCCAGCCGATCTCCGCTGCGCCAAGCGCCGTTTGGTCGACCGCTCCGGCTTCGATCAGGAACCGGCGCGGCTCCTCGAGGAAACGCAAGGACCAGGGCAGCAGCAGGACCACCGGGAGTGCCACCGACGCCGTGAGAGGTCCCAACCGGTCCAGCCGTCGGGTCAGCACCGAAGCGGCCATCGCGACCACCGTCGTGGCGACCGCCATCGGCCACGCCAACGGGACGAACGCGACCAGCAGACTCAACGCGACACCGGTGGCGAACCCCGCGCGCCAGGGCATGCGGCGTTCGGAGTCGACCAGAGGAGCGGCCGCGCGGACGACCCATGGCACCATCACCATCGCAGCAACGGTGCCGAGATGGCCACCGGCCGCGACCCCCGAGGCCGCCAGGATGGCGGCGTAGCTGA
>JBPCND010000142.1:0-5793 GCA_051001655.1 Nocardioides sp.
AGGCTGATAGCCGAGCACAAGCCCCGCGACAACCGGCGGTCGCGATTCCCCGAGTGGTGGCACTGGATCAGGCTCACTGTCGAGCCGTGGCCACGGCTCTCCCTCGTGCGTCAAGTGATCGATGACGGTGCTGACTACATCGGTCCCTTCGGCTCCAAACGAACGGCGGAGCGTTCGGTAGCCGCCCTGCACGAAACGTTTCCGATCCGCCAGTGCGGCGGCCGCATGCCGAAGCATCCGTGTCTCAGCCCATGTGTCCTGGCGGAGATGGGCAAGTGCCTTTCACCGTGCGACGGCAGTGTCGGCGCCGACCAATACTCGATCGTCGTCGAGGAGCTGCGAGTTGCTCTGGTGACCCGCCCCGACCATGTCGTGGCCTCGGTGTCAGCGAGGATGGACGCCTTGGCGGCAGATCAGCGCTATGAGGATGCGACTTCGTTGCGAGACCGGCTGGCGGCATTCCTTCGCGGCACGCATCGCACCCAGCGGATCCGTGCGTTGACCCGCTGCCCCGAGGTGGTTGCGGCGCGGCGCGAGAACGGCCGATGGGCAGTGCATGTCATCCGTCATGGCCGCCTGAGTGCTGCCGGCGTCATTCCCGCGGGCGCCCATGCCGGCGATTGGGTGTCCGGCCTTCGAGCATCAGCTGAGACTGTGGTCCCTGGACCTGGGCCCACCCCTGCGACCACGGCAGCGGAAACCGAGAAGCTGCTGCGGTGGCTGGAGTCCGACGGAGTGCGGCTGGTGCATATGGAAGGCGACTGGACCTGCCCGATCAGCGGTGCCACTAAACATCTCAAACTTCACGCTGCGGTGCTGGACTCGCAAGCGCAGTTGGTGCCGTTCGAGGACCACCGTGGGTTGAGACCGGAGCACCGACCGGTCCGATAGCGTGTCGTTCATGATCACCGCCATCGTCTTCGTGAAGGCCGACGTCGCCCGCATCCCTGAGGTGGCTGAAGAAATCGCCGCGCTGAACGGCGTCAGCGAGGTCTATTCCGTGACCGGTCAGATCGACTTGATCGCGCTGGTGCGGGTCCGCGGCCACGACGATGTGGCCGCAGTGGTCGCGGACAGACTCAACAAGGTGTCGGGTGTCACCGAGACCGAGACACACATCGCCTTTCGGGCCTACTCCCAGCACGACCTGGAGTCGGCCTTCTCGCTCGGAATGGACTGAGTCGACACCATGTCCTGGGTCGATGCGTTGGCTTGGGCCGGCTCTGTCCTCCTCATCCTTTCGCTGATGCAGGCCTGAGTTCTTCGGTTCCGAGTGCTGAACCTGGTCGCTTCCGTCGTGCTTACGAGGTTCTCGAGGTCGGCTCCAGCGCCGCATACCTCCGCACGTGCTCCGCGTGAACGGCAAGGACATCTTGAAGCACCAGCCTGACTTTGTCTGGGACGATGCTGCTCTCGACATCCTGGCCTTCCTCGTCCAGCGTGGGGACGAGACGGTCGGCGTCGTCCTTCTACATGACGCCGGTGGCTCACATCGTCCTGGACTACGTCACGCCACGCTTTCAGGACTTCTCCCCCGGTGAGTTCGTCTGGCGGAAGAGCGATCTGCTGACGAGCAGCGGCCTCACCCGGGTGGTCACGCCGCCGAGCATGGTCGGCGCCTACTACGACCGGATCGGCTTCCGCCGCGACGAGGATGCCTACACGCTCGACTTCTGATCGTTCCCGCCTTTCTGTTCTCCTGCGCTCCACGCTCGCGTCCATCTAGCCTTTGCCACAGATGGATGCCAACGTTCGCCATCCATGCATGCGTCGGAGGTCAGGGTGGTGTTGAGCCGTTCGGCGAGAGTGCCGTTGCTCTTTTTTGCAGGGACCCTCTTGATGCAGACAGCCTGGATCCTCGCGCTGCCGCCGTTCCGGGGAAGTGACGAGTTCGACCACGCCTATAGAGCCGCATCGGTCGCCGAGGGGTTCTGGCAACCGGCGCACATCCCTCCATCGCAAGGCCGTGGCGACATGATCCCCGTCCCGCGCGAGGTCGTCGAAGACGCTCGAGCAGTGTGCGAGACGTATGAATACACCAGTCCTTCCAACTGTCGGCCAGGCACGGAGCTGGGCGACGGTCTCGTGTCTGTCGCCAGCGGCGCATCCCGGTACAACCCGGTCTTCTACTGGTTGATCGGCACACCGGCGCAGGGGGCATCTGGTGCTGCAGGTCTTTACTTGATGCGTCTCGTAGCCGCCTTGTTGTGTTCCCTGCTCATCGCAGCGAGTGTGTGGTCCATCGGGTCGTGGGCCACCACGGCGTGGCCCCTGCGCAGCCTGACCCTTGCGCTCACACCGGTCACGGCCTACAGCACGGCAGTCGCGGCCCCCAACGGCTTCGAGATGGCTGCCGCCCTGTGTCTGTGGACGTCGCTGCTCGGCCTCGCCACTCAGCGAGGACGCGCCTTGCATGCGAGATCACTGCTCATGTTGGCGTCCATCAGCGCCCTCGGTCTCGTCACAGTCCGGACCCTCGGCCCGCTCTGGCTCATCTTGGCGTTCACGGCGGCGGTACCCCTCATCGGTCGATACGGGTTGACCGAACTGATCCGAACACACCGACGACTGGTGACCTCGGCAACGATCACGATAGGGGCAGCAGCGCTGGCATCGATTATCTGGACGCTCAGCGTTCGGCCGAACGAGATGGAGGTCATTCAGACTGCCACTCTCAACCGGTACACCAGGTCTCTTGGGCAAGTGCCCCTCTGGTTCTTCCAGAGCATCGCCGCATTCCCCGTGCGCAACGAGATAGCACCCATCGCCGTCTACGGATGCGCCGCGAGCGTCTTCGTCACCTTCATGGCCCTAGCCTTGAGACAGGCGTCGCTCGTCGGAAGGATGGTGATCCTGGCAATTGCCGGGGTCAGCCTGTTGCTCCCCCTCATCTTCACCATCCTGACCTATCGCACTGCTGGGCTTGTTTGGCAGGGTCGCTACACCCTGCCGTTGTCGTTCGGGACGGTTCTGATTGCCGGGTGGGCGCTCGACCGAGCGTCGTACACCCACCGACTGCTCGGACCGTTCGTCGTGAGTGGATTCGCGTGTCTGGCAATCGCCCACACGGCCAGCGTCGTGAACGTTCTACAGCGTGAGTTGCGGTCCAGTCCCCTGTCCGGGGATCCCCGGTGGATCGTCGCTCCACCATGGTTCGTCGGAGCCCTGAGTCTCCTGGCGATCGCTGCATGGGCTCTGGCCGCGCTCGAACAGCGAAGACAGCTGTCCACCGTCGAGCCAAGCCCCAACGATCTCGTGGACAATGGGAGTGAGACCCGAGCTGAGCAGTCAGACGGCGGCGGAGGCAGCGACCCAGCGGTCCAGGGTGGCCTGAGCTGAGCCGGAGTCGATCGCCTCGACCGCGCGAGCGATCCCGGAGGAGAGCCGCTCCGCAAACGAACCCGTCTCGACTGCGTGAACGGCGAGGGCGGCGGCGGCGTTGAGCACGACGGCGTCCCGGACAGGTCCCGGGTCGCCGGCGACGAGCCGTCGTACGACTTCGGCGTTGTAGGACGCGTCCTGGCCGCGCAGGCCCTCCGCCGTCCCTCCACCGAGCCCGAACTCCGCCGGGTCGACCGAGAACGGCGTGACCACGCCGTCGGAGACCGCCCACACCTGCGAGGTCGTGGTCGTCGTCAGCTCGTCGAGCCCGTCGTCCCCGCGGAACACCCACGCGTCGACACCGCGGCGCGCGAACACCCCCGCCATCAGAGGCGCCATCCGCGCGTCGGCGCAACCGATCGCCTGGGCCTCCGGCTTGGCCGGATGGGCTAACGGGCCGAGGAAGTTGAAGGTCGTGCCGATGCCGAGCTCGCGGCGGGGTACGGCGGCGTGGCGCAGCGCCGGGCGGAAGGCCGCCGCGAAGCAGAAGGTGATGCCGACCTGCTCCCCCACCCGCGCCACGTCGGCTGCCGGCAGGTCGAGCCGGATGCCAAGCGCCTCGAGGACGTCGGCGGAGCCGGCCTTCGACGACGCCGACCGGTTGCCGTGCTTGACCACGGGGACGCCGGCGCCCGCCGCGACGATCGCCGCCATCGTGGAGATGTTCACCGACATCGACCGGTCGCCACCGGTGCCGACCACGTCGAGGACCCGTCCGGACACCTCGATGGGGGTGGAGTGGGCGTACATCGCCTCGACCAGCCCCTCGAGCTCGTCGATCGTCTCGCCCTTGGTGCGCAGCGCGACGGCGAAGCCCGCGATCTGCGCCGGGGTGGCCTCGCCGGTCAGCACCTCCCCCATCGCCCAGCCGGTCTGCTCCCCGGACAGGTCGGCGTGCGCGACGAGGGCGGAGAGGACCTCCGGCCAGGAGTGCTCGGTCACGCGGCGCTCAGGCGGGCACGCGCGCCTTGAGGATCCGCATGACGGCCTCGGCGAGCTGCATCGGGTCGATCGGATGGGGTACGGCGGCCTCCGCACGTGACCAGGTGGCCAGCCAGGCGTCCTCCGCCCGACCCGTCAGCACCAGGATCGGCGGGCAACGGAAGATCTCGTCCTTCATCTGCTTGGCGATGCCCATGCCGCCGACGGGCGTGGCCTCACCGTCCAGGATGGCCAGGGCGATCTCGCCGGAGTCCATCTGCTGGATCACGACCGGCTCGGTCGCCACCTCGACGTACTCCAGGACCGGGAGGTCCGGGTGGGGTCGCTTGCCGAGGGCCAGCATCACCTGGCTGCGGGTGGTGGCGTCGTCGCTGTAGACGAGCACCTTGATGCGGTCGGCCGGCGCTGAAGGCTGGGCATGCGTCTGGGCATCGCTCACGCGGGTGATGCTACCGGTTCTCGAGCCGGTCGAGCCGGTCGAGCCGTCGGTCCTCACGGGCTGCTTCCCGCATGGACGACCGCACCCACTGGGTGAACAACACCGCGAGGAGGACCAGTCCGACCAGGTCGCCGGATCCCCACAGGATCCCGCCGGCGAGGTGCTGGTCCTCCGCCGGGTCGGGCAGCCAGGTGAGGCCGTCGGCCCGAAGCGAGCGATACCAGGAGCCGCCGATCAGCTCCTGCTGCCCCATGATCGTGACGCCGAGGAAGGCGTGGAACGGCAGCGTGAGGAAGAGGGTCATCAGCCGGAACGGGTAGCCGATCCGGCCGGGCAGCGGGTCGGCCCCCACCAGCGGCCAGAAGAACAGCGACCCGACCAGGACGAGATGGACGTGCATCATGTCGTGGACGAGGTCCGACCGCAGTGAGGCGTCGTACCAGCCCGTGAAGTAGAGCGCCCACGGGCTGATCACGAACAGCAGGAACGTCAGCGGGGCGAACGTCAGCCCCTTCGCCAGTCGGGAGTGCAGCAGCACCAGCAGCCACGACCGTGGCCGGCCCGGGAGCGTCCGGAGCATCAGCGTGACCGGTGCGCCGAGCGCCAGCAGCAGCGGCACCAGCATCGACAGCAGCATGTGCTGGACCATGTGGACCGACAGCAGCGTCGTGTCGTAGGCACCCAGACCCGACATCGTAGCGAACGCCAGCATCCCCATCCCGAGGACGAAGCTGGCCAACCGCACGAGCGGCCACCGGTCACCGCGGGACCGGAGAAGCCAGACGCCGAACAGGTAGGAACCCGTCACTCCCACGACCACCAGGATCAGGAACGGTTCCAGCACCCACTGCGTGAGCACCTGCCCGAGGTCGAAGGGCGGCAGACCGGCCAGCTCGCCGGCGTGCAGGGGCGGGATCACGACCACAGCGTAGGCGGGGATCCGCGACCGTCGACGGGGTGTGAACTATCCGACTCCGGAACCCTGGGGGGTCGGGTTCTCTCGGGGGCTGCTTACCGACATAATGGCGAGG
>JBPCND010000143.1:0-5761 GCA_051001655.1 Nocardioides sp.
GGCTGCGACATGCCGGCGTCCTGGCTGGAGTTCCACCACCGGGACCCGTGGAGCCACGGTGGGGCCACCGATCTGGTCAACGGGCTCCCGCTGTGCCCACCCCACCACCACAAAGCAGACCATCCCGACACCTGGACCATGACCCACAACCCCGACAGCACCATCAACTTCCACCGACGCACCTGAGATCGGTGTCCAGCGCGGTTCGGTGCCGAACGGGCTGAACGAGACGTGACGCTCATAGACGCCACCGACCGAAGGTCAGACAGGGAGGAAGGGGGCCCAGGCCTGCAACATCTGGAGGACCAGCTCACGCGACGTCGGCCGGGCGAAGTAGTAGCCCTGGGCGAAGTCACAACCCTGCTCGACCACCCGGGCGTGCTGAGCGGCGTTCTCGACCCCCTCGGCACAGACCAAGAGGTGGAAGGACCGGCCCAGGGCGATCACGGACTCGATGACCTCGGGGCTCGCCGGGTCGTCATCGGTGAGGAAGGACCGGTCGATCTTGAGCTTGTCCACGACGGGCAGGGCGTCGAGATAGCTCAGCGAGCTGTATCCGTCGCCGAGGTCGTCGAGCATCAGGGACACTCCGGCGCGGTGCAGCTGACGAAGGGTCTCCTGGGTGTCCTCGTCCGGGTCCTGCACGACGGACTCGGGAAGCTCCAGTCCGAGCAGCGTGGCGTCGAGACCCACCTTGTCGATGGTGCGCATGGCGTCGTCGTAGAACGTGCGTGACCGGATCTCCTGGGCGCTCACGTTGACCCGGACGGTGGTGGGTGCGATCGACTGCCAGCTCGCCGCGTCCCGCACCGCCATCGTGAGGATCTGCGAGCCCAGCTCACCGATCAGACCGCTTTCCTCCGCCATCGGGATGAAGACGTCCGGGGAGATCGCGGTGCCGGACGGAGTCGTCCACCGGGCCAGGGCCTCCATGCCGACAATCCTGCCCGTGCGCAGGTCGATGATCGGCTGGTAGACGATGTTGAGCCCCCGGGAGCGCAGCGTCGACCGCAGGTCTCCTGCGATGTTCACGTGACCGTTCATGTCCCCACTCGGCCTGTCACCGAGGACGCCATGGCCGGTCGAGCGGTCTTGTTTGGCGCGGAACGTGCTGGGGGGCGTGGTCGGTTGGGCATGATCCCAGCGTGAGGCAACCCCGGCGACTCCGCAGGCGCTTCGGAAGAAATTGACCCGATCGGACGGATCAATCGACGGCTGAACCGACCGCGACGCTCAGATCCACTGCCTGAACCAGATCCGGTCGAGCCACTGGGGCGTCGTGATCAGCTCGCCGGTGTAGATCGGCCAGAACCAGGCGAAGTTCATCAGCACGAGTACGACGAATGCTCCGGCGGCCGCCGTACCCCACATCCGCCTTCGGTCGGAGGCATCGGCCTCGCCGAGCATGACTCCGAGCAGGAGCGTGATTGCGATGACGGTGAACGGCACGATCATGATCGCGTAGTAGGAGAAGATCGGACGGTCGTCGTCGCGGACCCAGGGCAGCCAGCAGCTGACGAGTCCGACCAGCACGATGCCGTACCTCCAGTCCCGACGGCCCAGCCAGCCGTAGACGGCGTAGCCCAGGGCGAGGACGCCGCCCCACCACAGCGCCGGCGTGCCGAGCAGCAGGACCTGGCGCAGGCACGTGCTGTCGGCCGGTGCGTCGCAACCTCCGACCCCTGGCTCGATCCCGAGGTCGGCCTGCATGCCGACTGGGCGGTTCAGGATCAGCCACCACAGCGGCTTGGACTGGTAGGTGTGCGTCGCGTCGTTGAGGAACTGGCGGTGGAAGGTGAAGACGTCCTGGTGGTAGTTCCACAACGATCGGAGCGACTGCAGGCCTTCGCCCAAGAACCCCTCGGCATCCGTCTCGAGGTAGCTGCCCCAGTAGGCGCCGTACTGCGTGTCGGAAAGTGCCTGCTCGTAGTCCTGCACGTGCAGCAGCCAGCCGGTCCAGGTGAGCACATAGACCACCAGCGCGACCAGCACGAGATAGCCGAAGGCGGGCAACGCGTCGGCCACGAACGATCGCAGTCGTGAGGAGCGCACCCCGATCGCACGGCGAGCACCCGCATCCCACATCCACACGAGTAGTGCGAAGGCGGCCAGCGGGTAGAGCGCGCTCCACTTGGTCCCGCAGGCCAGGCCGAAGAATACCCCGGCTCCGAGCCGCCAGGGCCGCCAGAGCATCGCCCGGACCGGTCCCCAGTCCTTGGCCGTCGTTCGATAGTCGTCCGACACCAGCCGCGCCAGGCGGAGCCGGCCCCAGTCCCGGTCGGCCACCAGGCAGGACAGGGCGCACAGCATGAAGAACGCGACGAAGATGTCGAGCAGGGCCGACCGGGACAAGACGAAGTGCAGGCCGTCAAAGCAGAGCAGCAGACCGGCGGTGCAGCCGAGCAGGGTGGATCCGGTCAACCGGCGGGCCAGCCTGATCATCACCAGGACCATCAGGGTGCCGACGACCGCGGCCGAGACCCGCCACCCGAGTGAGTTCATCCCGAAGAAGTGCTCACCGACGGCGATCAGCCACTTGCCGACCTCGGGGTGCACGACCATCGAGGGTGAGTCTGTGAACAGCCCGTCCACCTGACCGCCGAGGATCTTCTCGTCGGCCTTGTCGACATAGTCGAGAACGACGCCGTTGTTGAGCAGTGACCAGGCGTCCTTGGCGTAGTAGGTCTCGTCGAAGAGGAAGTCGTTGGGGCGGCGCAGGTTCCAGAACCTCAAGAAACCGGCGAGCAGCGTGAGGGCCAACGTCGCCGCCCAGCCTCCGAACCGGTCGTCGTCGCGGAGCAGGGGCGCCAGTCGCTGCCGAGCGCTCGGGACCACGCGCTGGTCGGCAGTCGACGACAGGGACACCGTCCGCGCGGGTGCCGCGGTAGGTGTCTCGGGGACCCGGGTCGTTGACACGGAGCAACTCTACGGAGCGGCTGAGAGGATCGGTCCGTGAACACCCCCATTGCCAGGGCCGGCGTCCTCGTGCTCGCCGCGACCCCGATCGGCCGGGTCGCCGATGCGCCACCTCGACTGACGGAGGAGCTGGCCACGGCCGACATCGTGGCGGCCGAGGACACCCGGCGGCTCAAGCGCCTCACCGCCGACCTCGGGGTCACGATCCGTGGCCGGGTGGTCTCCTACTTCGAGGGCAACGAGTCGGCGCGGACCCCCGGACTCGTCGAGGCACTCGAGGCCGGTGAGCGCGTCCTGCTCGTCACGGACGCCGGCATGCCGTCGGTTTCGGACCCCGGATTCCGGCTCGTGGCGGCTGCAGTGGAACGCGACATCGCGGTCACCGCCGTACCGGGTCCCTCCGCAGTGCTGACCGCTCTGGCGGTGTCCGGCCTGCCGGTCGACCGGTTCTGCTTCGAGGGTTTCCTGCCCCGTAAGGCGGGGGAGCGTTCCCGACGGCTCGCGTCGCTGTCGCAGGAGCGGCGGACGATGGTGTTCTTCGAGGCACCGCACCGCACCGGCGCCGCCCTTGGCGCGATGGCAGCGGCGTTCGGGGCAGACCGGCGAGCAGCCGTGTGCCGTGAGCTGACCAAGACCCACGAGGAGGTACGCCGCGGCGGCCTGGCTGAGCTGGCCGGCTGGGCCGCCGACGGGGTGCGTGGCGAGGTGACCCTGGTCGTCGAGGGGGCACCCGAGGCTGCTCCGCTCCCGGCCGACCCGGTGGCCCTGGCGAGCTTCGTGGCTCAGGCCGAGGAGGCCGGGATGACGCGCAAGGACGCCATCCTCGACGTCGCGCGCCGGGCTGGCCTGCCCAAGCGAGAGGTCTACGACGCCGTGCACAAGGGAGGGCCCCGAGCGTGAGCGCACCCACCCGCAGCCGGTCCGGCAAGAGCGGCCGGGACCGCTCATGGCCGCCCGCGCCCGAACCGTTGCCGCACCCGGTCGTCGACAGCCACTGCCACCTCGACATCGCCGACGGTCCGGAGGGATCCTGGCTGGCAACGCAGGACGCGCTGGACGCGGCGGCCGAGGTCGGCGTCACCAGGATCGTGCAGATCGGCTGTGACCTGCCGGGGGCGCAATGGGCCGTGGAGGCCGCCGCTGCCCATGACGCACTGGTCGCCGGGGTCTCGCTGCACCCCAATGAAGCTCCCCGACTCGAAGTTGAGGGCCGGCTCGACGAGGCGTTCTTGGAGATCGAGTCACTCGCGCGCTCCAGCGACCGGGTCCGCGCCGTCGGTGAGACGGGGCTGGACTACTTTCGGACCGACCAGGACGGCAGGGCGGCACAACATCGGTCGTTCCGGTGGCACATCGACCTGGCCCGACGGCTGGATCGCACGCTGGTGATCCATGACCGGGACGCCCACGGCGACGTGCTACGGATCCTCGACGAGGAGGGCGTCCCGGACCGCTTCGTCATGCACTGCTTCTCCGGTGACGTCGAGTTTGCGCAGGCGTGTGTGGACCGCGGGGCCTGGCTCTCCTTCGCCGGCACCGTGACCTTCAAGAACGCCGAGCCGCTGCGCGAGGCGCTGCTGGTCGTGCCGCAGGATCGGGTGCTGGTGGAGACGGACGCGCCGTACCTCACCCCGACGCCGTACCGGGGACGTCCGAACGCCTCCTATCTGGTCCCGCTGACGATGCGCGTCATGGCACAGGTGCGCGGCGAGGACCTCACCGAGCTGTGTGCGGCGGTGGACCGGAACACCTCGGCCGCTTTCGGCGGCGCGTGGTGACGCGCCATCGAGTGACCTAGACCACGGGCAGATCCACCGAAACCAATCGATTACGGACACTCTGTTTGGCTCTGCCTACGTACCCGGTTACTGTCCTGTGACTGTTAGCCGGGAGCGGGGAAGTTCTCGGACGACATCTGGATGGGCTCGCGCGGTGACTCGTCACGGGCGCGCGCCGTGCGTGGGGGAGTCGCTGGAGCGATGCGCGCCGGATGGTCGTGCCCGCGGCCCGGAACCCACCACCATGGGAGAAGTGTGCAGAGCAAAGTTGTACAGCTGACCAAGAGCAAGTCCGCTCTCGTCGTGCTGGTCACCGCGGTGACCGTGGCCGTGCTGGCCACCGGCGTCGGGTATGCGGCCATGAACAAGGACGTGACCGTGGCGCTCGACGGGGAGGTTCGCGACGTCAGCGTGATGGGTGAGACCGTCGGCGACGTCCTCAGCAGTGAGGGCATCGAGATCGGTGACCGTGACGTGGTCGTCCCTGGAGTCGACTCGCCCATCTCGGACGGAACGGCAGTCAGCGTCCAGTTCGCCCGTCCGCTCGACGTGCGCGTCGACGGCGACGAGTCGCGCTACTGGGTCACGGCGACTGACGTCACCACGGCCCTGGACCAGCTCGGCATGCGCTTCGCGAACGCCGACCTGTCGGTCAGCCGTGGTGCGCCGATCGGACGCACCGGTCTGGACCTCGACGTCGTGACGGCCAAGAAGCTGACCGTGGTGCTCGCGGGCAAGAAGCCGCAGAAGGAGACCATCTCTGCGCTCACCGTCGGCCAGGCCTTCGACCAGCTCGGCGTGAAGATCGGCAAGCTCGACCGGATCAGGCCCGGCCGCGGTGCGGCCCTCGAGGATGGCGACCGCCTCGTCCTCACCGACGTCCGCCGGGTCAGGCGCTTCGACCGAGAGGCCATCGGCTTCGAGTCGTTGGAGCGCACCGACTCGACGATGTACGTCGACCAGTCGAGGACGGTTCGCTCCGGCAAGCCCGGGGCCCGCCGACTGGTCTACCGCGTGACTCTGGAGAACGGTGAGGTTGCCGAGCGCAAGGTCGTGAAGACCAGCGT
>JBPCND010000144.1:0-3748 GCA_051001655.1 Nocardioides sp.
CCCCCCGCCCCCCCCCCCCCCCCCCCCCCCCCCCCCCCCCCCCCGCTCCCGGGGGGGTCGTGGCTCGTGGTGCGGCCAGGGCAAGCGGTCAGAGCAGCGGCGAGAACGGCTCCGTGCCGGGCACCAGGCTGAGACCGGCGAGGCCACTGGTCCGCTGGGCGTAGGACAGCTCCCTGCCGAGGTCGCCGACGCCGTTGGAGCCGGCCAGCGGCGCGAGAGCGAGGGTCGACAGGGTGCCGAGTGCGTTGCCCTGCGCGTCGAGGAAGGCGCTACCGGAGTCGCCCGGCACGCCCGGGGTCACGGTGTAGACGGGGTGTGTCCACCCGCCGCCACCGGTGCCCACGCTCACGCCCTGCTTGGGCGAGAGCGGCTCGACGCCGGCCCGCAGGCTGGAGTTGCCGTAGGAGTAGACCGTCTCACACCGGTAGCGGTGCCGGCGGTGTTGATGCCGACCGGCCCGCCCCAGAAAGGCACGGCCGGGTTGACCTTGGCGACGTCGCCCGCATCGACCCGGACCAGGGCCAGGTCGTTGTAGGCACAGGTGTTCGGGTCAGTCTCGTTGGCCTGCTGCATGCTCAGCCAGGACGAGTAGGCCAGCGTGCCGCCGCCCACCCGGGTGCCCCCGGAGACCAGCGAGCCACCCTCGACGAAGTCGACCTTGGTGCCCAGCGGCAGGGAGCCGGCGTCGCACCCGTCGGTGTCGGTCGCCGCGCCGGTCCCGGCGCAGTGCGCGGCGTAGCCAACGTACGTCGCGCCCGAGGCGTCGGTGAACACGAAGTTGGCCGTGCACTGCGCGCCGTCGGTGTACATCTGCACGCCCGGGTGGATCTGCGCGGTAGCCGCGGGCGCGAAGACCGCGACCGCGGTGCTCGTCGCGGCGGCGGGAGTCGAGGTGGCCACGGCGCCGGCGAGGGCGGCGCTGCCGGCGATCGCGAGGAGGCTCGCGCCGACGCGGGTGCGTTGGCTACGTGCTGGCTGCATGTGGGGTGTCCTTTGCGTCTTCGAGACGCCTCCGGTCACAGCCGGAGGCCTTGACGCAGGGTTCAACGCGCGAGTCCGGGCGAGGTTACGCGCCAGTAGCAAGCCGCCCCAGGGTCAGCCCCGGCGGTCAGTACGAGGGCTGGGACGGGTCGATCTGACTGACCCAGGCCACCACGCCGCCGCCCACGTGGACGGCGTCGGCGTACCCGGCGCCCTTCACGATCGCCAGCGTCTCGGCCGACCGCACCCCGGACTTGCAGTGCATGACGATCTGTTTGTCGTCGGGGAGCTGCTCGAGGGCGCTGCCGTTGAGGAAGTCGCCCTTGGGGATCAGCACCGAGCCCGGGATCTGGTTGATCTCGTACTCGTTGGGCTCGCGCACGTCCACGAGCACGAAGTCGCGGGTGCCCTCGTCGCGTTCCTTGAGCATGTGCTCGAGTTGGACGACCGAGATCGTCGACCCGGCGGCCGCCTCGGTGGCCTCCTCCGAGACCGCGCCGCAAAAGGCGTCGTAGTCGATCAGCCCGGTGACCGTGGGCTGGTCACCGCACAGCGCGCAGTTCGGGTCCTTGCGCACCGTGAGCTTGCGCCACTCGAGCTCGAGGGCGTCGTAGATCACCAGCTTGCCGACGGCGGGGTCACCGATGCCGGTCAGCACCTTGATCGCCTCGTTGACCTGGATCGAGCCGATGGCCGCGCACAGCACGCCCAGCACGCCGCCCTCCGCGCAGCTCGGGACCATGCCCGGCGGCGGCGGCTCGGGGTAGAGGCAGCGGTAGCAGGGTGCCTCCGCGTCGGGCGCCGACGGCCAGAACACCGACGCCTGGCCGTCGAAGCGGTAGATCGAGCCCCAGACGTAGGGGATCGACAAGAAGTACGCCGCGTCGTTGACCAGGTAGCGCGTCGCGAAGTTGTCGGTGCCGTCGACGATCAGGTCGTAGCCCTCGAAGACCTGCAGCACGTTGTCGTTGTCGAGCCGCTCCTCGTGCAGGACCACGCGGACATAGGGGTTGGCCTCGGCTATCGACTCCTTCGCGGACACCGCCTTGGACTTCCCGATGTCGGACTGCCCATGGATGATCTGGCGCTGGAGGTTGGACTCGTCGACCTCGTCGAACTCCGCGATCCCGAGCGTTCCGACCCCGGCGGCCGCGAGGTAGAGCAGCGCCGGGCTCCCGAGTCCGCCGGCCCCGATCACGAGGACCTTCGCGTTCTTGAGCCGCTTCTGGCCGGTCATCCCCACGTCGGGGATGATCAGGTGCCGGCTGTAGCGGCGTACCTCGTCGATGGTCAGCTCGTCGGCGGGCTCCACGAGCGCGGGGAAACTCAACTGTCTGCTCCTCTGGGTGCGAGTGGTGCTGCCTGTACACGGGGGTCAACGCCACCGGTCCCGACCATGTTCCCCGCGGTCCGTGGGAGGAGGCCGCACGTCCCGGCATCCGGACCCGAGCGGCACCGGATGTTACTCATCGGAAACCCTTGCGCTGTCGACATCGCCGGGTTGATTGTGGCAGCAGCATTCGCTCCAGGCCACGACCCGCTGACCGCTCCGCGGTCCCCCCCGAACGAGTCCTGACGGCCCTGGTGCCCACGCATCTCGTTCTGGGGGGTTGGCAACACAGGGAGGGGCCTCGTTCGCGGGGCCCCTCCTTGCGTGCGGGTAGGCTCCGCGTGGCACCGGATCAGGAGGCAGGACGTGAGCGGCACCGGGTTGGACCAGCAGCGCCCGCGCGGCGGTCGGCTGCCCCGCAAGCAGCGCCGGGCCCAGCTCCTCGAGTCCGCCCTGCAGGTCTTCGTCGCGCAGGGCTACCACGCGGCCGCCATGGACGACATCGCCGAGCAGGCCGGCGTCTCCAAGCCGGTGCTCTACCAGCACTTCCCGGGCAAGCTCGAGCTCTACCTCGCCCTGCTCGACGCCTCGTGCGACGCGGTCATCGACAACTGCCGGGTGGCCCTGGAGTCGACCCACGACAACCGGCAGCGGGTCGAGGCGACGATGGACGTCTTCTTCACCTACGTCGCCGGCGACTCCGGCGCCTTCCGCCTGGTCTTCGAGTCCGACCCTACCAACGAGACTGCGGTGCGCGAGCAGGGCGACCGCGTCACCAGCGAGTGCGCGGCGATGATCGCCCACGTGATCCGCGACGACACCGGCCTGCCCGACGAGGCGTCCCAGCTGCTGGCCGTCTCGCTCGTGGGAATGGCGCAGGTGAGCGCACGGTTCTGGCTGTCGGAGAAGGGTCGCATCGCCCAGAGCGATGCGGCCTCGCTGGTCGCGGGTCTCGCCTGGCGGGGCATCCGCGGCTACCCGCTCAGCGACGAGCACTGACCCCAAGAGAAGGAGCACACGTGGAGGTCAAGATCGGCATCCAGCACGCGTCCCGCGAGCTGAACATCGAGACGACCGAGGATCTGGCATCGGTCGCGCAGAAGGTCGCCGACGCCGTCAAGGACGGCGTCTTGACCCTCACCGACACCCGCGGCCGACGGATCGTGGTGCCGGGCGACCGGATCGCGTATGTCGAGATCGGGGGCGGTGTCGCAGGACAGGTCGGCTTCCGGTCCTGAGCGATGCGGAGAAAATACCCGCCTTTCGGGGGTTTGCTTCGATGCCCTTGAAAGGTAATGCTCAGGCGTGGTCACCGAGCACTCGGTGCCCTGCGTCCCGGGACGCAACCATCTGAAAGGCTGAACACCGTGGACATCACGACCATCCTCTTCTACATCATCGTCGGCGCGATCGTCGGATTGCTGGGCAAGTTCCTCG
>JBPCND010000145.1:0-16957 GCA_051001655.1 Nocardioides sp.
GGCCGGGTCCGCTGGTCACGGCGATCGCGTCGACGTCGTACAGCTTGATGCCGGCCGTATGGCATGCCCGCTCGATCGTGGGGACCATCGCCTCGAGGTGAGCGCGGGAGGCGACCTCGGGCACCACGCCACCGAAGCGAGCGTGCTCGTCGACGCTGGAGGCCACGGCATCGGCGAGCAGGGTTTTACCACGTACGACGCCGACCCCGGTCTCGTCGCACGACGTCTCGATCCCCAGGATCAGCGGCCCCTCGTCTATACCCTCATTCTGCCCCCCTCCCCTCGCCGAGTCGGCGCGTCTGCACGCCGGGATGGCGCCGAGTCGGCGCCACTGCACGTCGATGAGTGCGACGTGCCGGGCCGGGTTGTGTCCACAACCGTCGGGGGGTTCCCCTTGTCCACACAGGCGAAACTCTGTCCGAAACTGTCGGCGGACCCCTCTAGAGTCGGGGGCATGATCAACCGTACGGACATCGACTCCCTCGACCGTCACAGCGTCCTCGACGCCGCCGTCGAATCACGCCGCGGCGCCGACCGGTGCGAAGCGGACCTGTTGGCAGTGGCCGCGTACTTCGCCGACCTCCACCCCGTCCCCAACGGCGGTGTCCGCTCCGGACACGGCGACCCGACCCTGCGCGTCGCGGACCCCACCAGCCCGACCGGCGCCGACCTCGGCCGCGAACGCTACGCACCCCTTGCCGGCACCGGCACCCCCGGCGTCGCGGAGTTCGCCCCCGAACAACTCGCCGCCGCCCTCGGAGTCTCCGGAGACGCGGCGAAGAACCTGATCGGCGACTCGTTGGAACTCCGCCACCGCCTCCCCCGCTTGTGGGCACTGGTCTTCGACGGACACCTCCGGGCCTGGAAAGCCCGCACCGTCGCCACCGACACCACCACCCTGTCCCGCGAAGCCGTCGACTTCGTCGACCGCCACATCGCCGTGGTCGCCGTGCGGAACCGGGTCCCCGGCCCCGGCCAGCTGAACCGGCTCATCCACGAAGCACTCCTGCGCTGCGACCCCGACGTCGCCGAGGCCCGCGAACAGGCCGCCCTGGACAAACGCGGTGTCTGGTCATCGCACCGCGAATCCACCGCCACCACCACGATGACCATCATCGCCGACACCCCCGACGCCCTCGCCTTCGACCACAGCATCGGCCAAGTCGCGGTCACCCTCGGCGCCCTCGGCGACCCCGACACGTTGGATGTCCGCCGGGCCCGCGCCATCGGCATCCTCGCCGACCCCCAGAAATCCCTGAACCTCCTCGGCAGCACCCTCGACCCCGCCCGGAACGGCAACACCGGTGACGCGACCGGCAACACCGGCAACTCCGGCAGCACCGGCAGCACCGGCACCACCCGCAAGACTCCCGGCGGGCTCGGCAAGATCGGAGCGATCCTCCACCTCCACCTCCACGCCGACGCGACCGGCACCATCGAGACCATCGGGACTGTCGAGACCGAGGAGAGGTACGGCGCCCTCACCCGCGACCTGATCAAGTCCTGGCTCGAACGGGCCGACCACATCACCATCCGACCCGTCCTCCACTCCCACGGCTGCGACATGTCGACCGGCTCGACCAGCAGCCTCGAAGCCGCCGCCGGCTACACCGTCCCACCGGTGATGGCCCAACAAGTCCGGCTCCGCGACCACACCTGCGTCTTCCCCGACTGCACCCGCCCCGCCCGCACCTGCGACCTCGACCACATCACCGCCTACAACCCCGACACCGACGCACACCCCGATCCCGACTCGACCGACCCGAACCCGGCTGTCCCGGCCGAGCCGGCCGGCACGGTGGACCCGGTGACCGGCCGGACCCACCCCGAGAACCTCGCACCCCTGTGCCGACGACACCACCGAATCAAGACCCACGGCCGATGGCGCTGCCGACGCAAACCGGACGGCTCCTACACCTGGACCAGCCCCACCGGCCGCACCTACACCGTCGACCCCAGCCACTACGGTGGCACCCGACATCCCGACCAGCCGCCCCCGGCCCTGACTCTGCGCCCCGGCGAACCTCGCCAGCCCGACACCCCCGCCGCCTGACCAGCCCGGCCCCACCGGATCGGACCGGCCGCGACCCTGGCACCCGAAGAACCACCCGACCGGCTCACCTCGGCAGGACACGCCCTGCCGGGCCACAGCCACGCCCACCACGTGTCGGCGCACCTCGGAGCCCTGCAGTAAACCCCAGGCGCGCAAGGCGAACCCTGCCCTGCACACGACGAACACGACGAACGCGCCCCCTGCCGCCCACCTGCCGCCCACCTACCGCCCACCTGCGCCACCGCCGCTCAGCCCTGCGAGTCCCGGTGACCTTGCACGAGCTCACGCTCAACCCACCTGGTCCCCAGACACTTGGGTTCATGAGGTCAGCGCGACAGACGGCGCTCCATGACGACCGCATCGGCACCGCTGCGGTAGTACCGCGCTCGCCGGCCGATCTCGACGAACCCCACACTGCCGTAGAAGGCCAGCGCCCCGTCGTTGTCCGCCGCGACCTCCAACAGGAGGCGTACGGCGCCGTCGGTGACCGCAGCGTCCATGGCCTGGTCCAGCAGCATCCTCGCGACCCCGCGGCGCCGGTGACCGGGGTGGACACCGATCCGGTGCAAATCCGCGACATCGTCGACGACTCGGACGACGACGTAGCCCCGCACCGGCCCACCGGCCACCCACACATGGCGCCGGCCACCGATCAGCTCGTCGCGCACCTGGTCCCGGCTCCAGGCATCGGAACCGAACAACTCGTGCTCGAGTTCGGCCACCACGTCCACGTCCGCGGCCGCCGCCGACCTCAGGATCACGAGACGCGCTTGGGTCGGCTCTGGTCTGCGACGTCCGGGCGTCGGAGGTACAACGGCTCGGGGTCCAGCAGCTCGGCACGTTCATCGACGACGACCGCGGCCAGCACCTGCGCATCAGGATGCTCCGGGTCGACCGGTTGCGAGAACGCCTCGGGGTAGAGCAGCGCGCCGCGGCCGACGACCGGGCTCCCGGTCGCGACCTCAGCCGGCTTCGAGACGTGCGGTCCATCGAGACGCGTTCCGCCGGCGTCGTACGCCGCCCAGTAGACCTCCTTGCGTCGCGCATCCGTCGCCACCAGGAACGGCCGTCCGCCGGCCGCTCCGCAGTCGACCGCCTCGGCCGCGAGGACATCGAGCGTGCAGACTCCGTACACCGGGATCTCCAGGACGGCCGCGAGCGCACGCGCGGTGACCAGCCCCACTCGGAGCCCCGTGAAGGGTCCGGGGCCTACCCCGACCGCGATCGCGGTGAGGTCCTGGCGGGGCACCCACGTCTCGTCGAGTACGGCGGTGATGGCCGGCGCCAGCAGCTCCCCGTGCCGCATCACGCCGACCGTCGTGGAGGACGCGACCACACGCTCGCCGTCGTGCAGGGCGACGGTGACGGCTGCGGTGGCGGTGTCGAAGGCGAGCAGCACGACGCCGAGGCTACGCCGTCCCGCCAGGTGGGTCCGTCCCAACGACGGCCGATCGCAGACCGGCTCCGACCCAGCGAGGTCCCACCGGGACGAACGACAGCGTACGCGGATCCCGGCCGCCCGACGGGTCTCCAGACACCGCGGAACCGAGTGGGTCCTTCGCAAGTTCACCGGCACGGGAGCGACTGATCCGGACCTCGAGCCGGGTCTCGGCCAGCCCCTCGGCGATGCTCTCGCCCCACTCCACGACCGTGACCGCCTCCTCGAGAGTGGTGTCGAGGTCCAGCTCGTCGAGCTCACCGATCCCGCCGACCCGGAAGGCGTCCACGTGCACCAACGCCGGACCGTCGCTGAGGGAGGGATGCACCCGGGAGATCACGAACGTCGGGGAAGTGACCTCGCCACGGACACCGAGGCCGGCGCCGATCCCCTGGGTGAAGGTCGTCTTACCGGCACCGAGGTCACCGCTCAGGATCACCAGGTCGCCGGCCCGCAGGACGCCGCCGAGCCGAGCTCCGAGGTCGCGAGCTCCCTCGGCGGTCGCCGCAACCACCTCCACCGGCAGCACCTTCGCGAAGGTGATCGTCGTGCCGACACGGTCGATCTCGGAGTAGCCGAGGTGCTGCCACAGCCGGAGCGTCCGGGGCAGCTCGGCGCGTGCGGTCAGCCGCACGCCGTCGAGTCCGCGCTGCCGGACCAGCTGCTCGGCTCGGCGTACAAGTGCCTTGGCCACCCCACGACCCTGGTCATCAGGGCGCACGGCGACGCGACGCAGGCCCATGAGCTCGCCGCCGAGCTCGAACAGCAGGGCGCCCACCGGCCCGGTCTCCGCGGTGGCGAGCAGACCACCGTTCTCGGCGAGCGCGCGGCGTACGGAGTCGGTGGTCTCACCAGTAGCCGTCGAGGGCGGGTCGAGCAGTTCACGAGACCCGAAACCGGCCCGGATGGCGGCCAGCACGTCTTCGGCGCGATCCGGGCCGACCTCCTCGACCTCGATCATGAGGCCGGTGACGCGCTGTGCAGCCGCTCGGCTTCAGCGACGAGCTCGTCGAGCACGCGGTTGACCTTGTCGGCCTGCTCGAGGATGACCATGTGCCCGGCACCGGCTACTTCGACCAGTCGGGCGCCCTCGACCCGCTCCGACATCTTGCGGCTGTGGTCGATCGACGTGAGCAGGTCCCGCGTGCCGCAGAGGATCGTGGTGGGAACCGAGGCGAAGGCATGGAGGACGGCGTACTTGTCCATGGCCTCGAAGTTCGGGAAGAACTCGGCGAGTACGTCGAACGGTGTCCCGGCGAGCATCTCGTCGACGAACTCGACGTAGGAGGCGGGCACGTCGCCACCGAAGGCGAACCTCTCGGTCACCAGGAAACCGATGTTGGAGCCGCCCCGACGAGCGCTGTCGACCAGCTCCGGGGCCCGGGCCAGCGCAGCCATCAGCCGGGGACCGATGGTGCCGCCGATCCGGTCCGGGATGAGTCTGCTGATCGTCCGGTGGGGTCTCAGACCTCCGGCCGTGGTCGAGATCAGCGCGGCACCCACGACCCGGTCCCCGAACAGCTCCGGGTGCTCCTCGGCGTAGGCCATGATCGCCATGCCCCCCATGGAATGACCGACCAGGACGACCGGCCCGTCCGGAGCCAGCTCGTCGAGCACGGTCGTGAGGTCCTGTCCGAGCTGTTCGATGGTGGCGTTCTCACGCGACGACCGCTCTGAGCGGCCGTGCGAACGCTGGTCGTAGAACACCATCCGGCGCTTGCCGCGGTAGTGCTGTCGCTGGAAGTGCCAGCAGTCCATCGTGAGTGCGTAGCCGTGCACGAACAGCAGAGTCACCTCGGACGGCGCCCGGTCCTGCGTTCCGGTGGCATAAGGCGCGGTCTCGTCGACCTCGGCATGCAGCGACAGCCCGTCGTCCGCGGTGACCACCACCGGGTCGGAGTGGAGCCCACCCAACGAGTCGGTGCCGGCGGCTCCGGCCTTCCGGTCCCGCACCACCTTTCGCTCGACGACGAGCCCGGTCCCGAGCGCGGCAGCGCCCGCACCGACACCGGCGGCGACCATCCCGATCAGCCGTCGCCTGCTCACTGCGGGTCCCCTTCCTGCTCGGTCACCGAGTCCACGTGTCGCCGCACCAGCCTGCCGCCGATCCGCGTGACGATCTCATAGGAGATGGTGCCGCATGCGTCTGCCCAGTCCTGGGCGGAGGGTGCCCCGCCGCCGAAGAGTACGACGGGGTCCCCGGCGACCGACCCGTCGTCGACGGCGACCACGAACTGGTCCATACAGACCCGGCCCAGGATGGGACGTCGACTCCCGGCGACGAGAACCTCGGCACGCGACGAAGCATGTCGCAGGATCCCGTCGCCGTAGCCGATCGGCACGACACCCACCGACATTGCCGAGGGTGCATGGAAGGTGTGACCGTAGGAGACACCTGCACCTGCCGGGATCCGTTTGACCATCGCGAGCCGTGCCTGGACCGTCATCGCGGGCACGAGGCCCAGCTCGGCGGACGACACGACGCCGGGAGCGGGCGTGAGCCCGTAGGACGCGATCCCGCAGCGCACCAGGTCGAACCGTGCCGAGGGCCTGAGCAGTGCGGCTCCGGAGTTGGCCAGATGTCGCACCTCCGGCTCCAGGCCCGCGGCATCGGCGACCTCGCAGGCGGAGCGGAACACCTGCTCCTGCTCGGCGTTGGCCCGATGGCCCGGCTCGTCGGAGCAGGCCAGGTGGGACCACACTCCGGTCACCACGGCGTCGCCCGCGTCCTGGGCTCGGACGGCCTCGCGGACCAGGTCCGGCCACAGTTCGACGCTCGCCCCGCCGCGGGACAGGCCGGTGTCGACCTTGAGCTGCACGCGGGCGGTCCGGCCCACCGCCCGGGCGGCTGCGCGGATCTCCGCCAGCTCCGCCACGGTGTACGCCGAGACGTCGACATCGGCCTTCACGCACGGCCGGTAGTCCTCACCGGGCACCGTCAACCAGGACAGGATCCGACCGGTGTCACCGGCCGCCCGGAGCGCCAGCGCCTCCTTCGCCACCGCGACCCCGAGCCAGTCTGCCCCTGCCGACCGGGCGGCACCGGCCACCTCGACCATCCCGTGTCCGTAGCCGTCGGCCTTGACCACCGTCATCATCTGGGAACCCCCGACCCGCGCCTTGAGCGCCGCGACGTTGTGCCTGATCGCGGCGAGGTCGACGACGATCTCGGCACCTGACCCGGTGGGCGACTCAGCGCGTGACGCGGCGCGCGTCTCGGCACCTGACCCGGTGTGCAGGTCGACATGCGTCAGCGGGTCCGAGGCATCAAGGGAGTGGTTCATGGCGTGCCCATTCTCTCATCGGGACACGTCAGGTCAGCAGGGAGCGACACACCACCGGGATCGCCGCGGCCACGTCCGAGGCCTGGACCGGCCCCCCGCGACCAGCAGTCGTCGCCGCCGCGCCATGCAGCCAGGACCCGACCGAGCCGGCGTCGAAGGCGTCGAGCCCCGCGGCCATCAGCGCTCCACAGAGTCCTGCCAGGACGTCCCCGGCGCCCGCTGTGGCCAGCCAGGGTGACCCGATCGTCGTCACTCGGGCCCTTCCGTCGGGGGCAGCCACCAGGGTGTGCCGGCCCTTGAGCAGCACCACGCAGCCGAGCTGTTCCGCGGCCAGGCGGGCGTGGCCGAGCTGGTCGGCCTCCACCTCGCTCCGCTCGACCTCGAGCATCCGCGCGAGCTCTCCGGCGTGCGGAGTCAGCAGCCACGCCGACCGGTCGGCCGGACCGTCTGCCGGACCGCCTGCCGGACCGTCGTCGAAGCCCAGGCCAGGAAGATGCGCGAGGGCGTCGGCGTCCAGGACGAGGGGTACGTCGTCGGCGACCGCCTCGCGCACCGCATCGGCTGCCCCGTCGCCACCGCCCGAGCCGACCACCCAGGCCTGCACCCGTCCCGGGCCCACCACGACCTCCGGGTGCGCCGCGTGGACGAGCCCGGCCGCTCCTCCGACGTAGCGCACCATGCCGACCAGTCCGGTGGCCGCGCCGGCGACGCAGAGCAGGCCAGCCCCCGGGTACTGCTCGGAGCCGGCGCGGACGCCGACCACACCGCGGGTGTACTTATGAGCGGCCGGCTCGGGTCTGGGCAGCATCGTCGCCACGTCGGCGGCCTGCAGCGCCGTGACCTCTGCCACGGGAAGGTCGAGACCGAGGTCGACGAGGTGGACCGCACCGCACGCCCGCGCCGCCGGGTCGACGAGGTGCGCGACCTTGTGGGTCCCGAAGGTCACGGTGACGTCGGCCCGGACGTGAGGGCCTTCGACCCGCCCGGTGTCCACGTCGACCCCGCTGGGGACGTCCACGGCCACCACGGGTACGGCGGCCAGGCCGGCCACCAGGGCAGCGGCGTCGTCTCGCAGACCACCCGTGCCGCCGATGCCCACGATCGCGTCGAACACGACGTCCGGCCGGACACGGGGAGCGTCCACCACGCGTCCACCTGCCGCGTGGAACGCCCGGAGGCCCTCCTGGTGGGTCCGGTCCGGGGAGAGCAGGACCGCGTCGACGCCAGCACCTCGTCGCGCGAGCATCGCGCCGGCGTACAACGCGTCGCCCCCGTTGTTCCCGGTCCCCACCACCAGCAGCACCCGGGCGCCGTACACGTGTCCGAGGTAGTCGCCGACCGCGTAGGCCAGCCCGGCCGCCGCGCGCTGCATGAGCACCCCCGCCGAAGGACCGGGCAGCCGGGACAACAGCGCGTCCTCGGCCCTGCGGACCTGCTCGACGGTGTGGGCGCTTCTCATGTCCTTAGCCTATGCAAGCCGGGACCGACCGTTCGCGGCTCCGGACTTGACCGTCGGCGCTAGCGCGGCGAGCATCGGGCGCATGGCTGGTCGGTGGTCGGGCTTCGTAGCGGACGGCGAGGGCGCCAAAGCACTACATGAGGTCGAAAAACACCGACCACCGGGTCCGGGTTGAGCTCGACCGCGACGTCGTCCTGGTCCACCTGAGCGACGAGGACGGCAAAGGGTGGACCTCGATGGCGGTGGACCGGCACAGCCGGGGGCACGCCGTCGGGCAGGCTCGCGCGCAGGAGCCGCCGTCGCCGTGACCTCCTCAGCGCTCGATGACGACGACCGCGGAGGCGATCCCGGCGTCATGGCTCAGCGAGACGTGGATGCTCTGTGCGCCCAGGGCGTCTGCCCGGGTCTTCACCGACCCGCGGATCGCGAACTGCGGGTCGCCGGAGGTCTCGTTGACGATCTCCGCGTCGAGCCAGGCCATCCCGGTGGGCGCGCCGAGGGCTTTCGCCAGCGCCTCCTTGGCGGCGAACCTGGCCGCCAGCGAGGCGATCGGTCGCTGCCGCTCCTGCTCGGTGAACAACCGCTCTCGCATGCCGGGCGTGCGCGACAGCGACTCCTTGAAGCGGCCGATGTCGACCACGTCGATCCCCACGCCCACCACCGGCACGACCGAAGGCCTACTCGACCGTGACGGACTTGGCGAGGTTCCGGGGCTGATCCACGTCGTGGCCCTTCTGCGTGGCGAGCTCGCACGCGAACAGCTGGAGCGGGACGGTCGCGACCATCGGTTGCAGCAACGTCGGCACCTTCGGGAGCCGGATCATCACATCGGCGTACGGCGTCACCGTGTCGTCGTCCTCCTCCGCGAGCACGATCGTCCGGGCGCCGCGGGCCCGCACCTCCTGGATGCCGCTGACCATCTTGTCGTGCAGGAAGTCACGGCCGCGGGGCGGCACCACGCAGAACACCGGCATGCCCTCCTCGACAAGGGCGATCGGGCCGTGCTTGAGCTCACCGGCAGCGAATCCCTCAGCGTGGATGTAGGCGAGCTCCTTGAGCTTGAGCGCGCCCTCCAACGCCACGGGATAACCGGCGTGGCGGCCCAGGAACAGCACCGACTTCGCGTCGCGCAGCTCCTCGGCAAGCTCGTGCACCGGACCGGACTCGTCGAGCACCCGCTGCACGTGCGTCGGCATCTTCTCGAGCTCGCGGACGATCGAGGTGATCTCGTCGCCGTACTTCATCCCCCGCACCTGCGCGAGATAGAGCGCCAGGAGGTAGCAGGCGACCAGCTGGGTCATGAAACCCTTGGTTGAGGCCACTGCGATCTCGGGGCCGGCGTGGGTGTAGATCACCGCATCGGACTCCCGCGGGATCGTGGAGCCGTTGGTGTTGCAGATGGCCAGCACCTTCGAACGCTGGTCGCGTGCGTGTCGGATGGCCATCAGCGTGTCGGCGGTCTCGCCGGACTGGCTGATCGCCACCACGAGGGTGTCCCGGGTGAGGATCGGGTCCCGGTAGCGAAACTCATGGGCGAGCTCGACCTCGCACGGGATCCGGGTCCAGTGCTCGATGGCGTACTTCGCGACCAGGCCGGCGTAGAAGGCGGTGCCGCACGCCACGACGATGATCTTGTCGATCTCACGAAGCTCGTCCTCGTCGATCCGGATCTCGTCGAGCTGCAACGCTCCTGCGGCGTCGTGACGGCCGAGCATGGAGTCCGCGATCGCGCGCGGCTGCTCGTGGATCTCCTTGCGCATGAACCAGTCGAAGCCGTCCTTCTCGGCGGAGGAGAGGTCCCAGTCGACATGGTAGGGGCGGGCTTCCGCCGGCGCCCCGGTGAAGTCGGTCACCGAGACGTCGTCGCGGGTGATCGTCACGACCTGGTCCTGACCGAGCTCGAGCGCCTCGCGGGTGTGCTCGATGAAGGCTGCCACGTCGGAGGCGAGGAAGTTCTCGCCCTCGCCGAGACCGACCACCAGCGGCGAGTTGCGGCGCGCGGCAACCACCCGGTCGGGGTCCTGGGCGTCGACGGCCACGAGGGTGAACGCGCCTTCGAGCCTGGTGCAGACGTGCTGCATGGCCGCGGTCAGATCGGCTCCACCCACCACCTCCGCCTCGAGCAGGTGGGCGGCGACCTCGGTGTCGGTGTCGGACCTGAGGTCGTGGCCTACGGCCTCGATCTCGGCACGCAGCAGCGCGAAGTTCTCGATGATCCCGTTGTGCACCAGGGCGACCTGACCGCTCTGCCCGAGATGAGGGTGGGCGTTGCGGTCGTTCGGAGCGCCGTGCGTGGCCCACCGGGTGTGTCCGATGCCGGTGGTGGCCTCGGGCAAGGGTGACTCGGCGAGCGCCTTGTCCAGATGGGCGATCTTGCCGGCTCGCTTCTCGCAGGCGATCTTCCCGTCGACGACCAGCGCGACCCCGGCCGAGTCGTAGCCGCGATACTCCAACCGCCGCAGGCCTGCGACCACGATGCCCTCGGCCTGTTGCGGTCCGACGTACCCGACGATTCCACACATGGCGGCAACTCTACCGGCGGCGGTGCGCAAGAATCCGCACATGTCACCAGGCCAGCCCGGCAGCTTCGACCGCGACGCGGGGCCTTACGTCGAGCTCGACCGCACAGCCTGGGCAGAGCTTGCCACGGCGACCGAGCAGCCGCTGACTCCCGAGGAGATCGTCCGAGTGCGCGGGCTCGGGGACCAGCTCGACCTCGACGAGGTGCAGCAGGTCTACCTCCCGCTGTCGCGGCTGCTGAGCATGTACGTCGAGAGCGCGGGTGCCCTGCACCGGGCTCAGGAGCGGTTCCTCGACCAGCCGCAGCCGCCCCGGACGCCGTTCGTGATCGGGTTGGCCGGCTCGGTCGCGGTCGGCAAGTCCACGACCGCGCGGGTCCTCCAGCACATGCTCGCCCACTGGCCGGAGCACCCGGCGGTCGCGCTGGTCACGACCGACGGCTTCCTCTACCCGAACGAGGAGCTCGAACGACGTGGGCTGCTCTCGCGCAAGGGTTTCCCGGAGTCCTACGACCGTCGCGCGTTGCTGCGCTTCGTCATGGACATCAAGTCCGGTAAGGACGAGGTGGAGGCGCCGACGTACTCCCACCTCGTCTATGACGTCGTCCGGGACAAGACGGTGACCGTCAAGCGGCCGGACATCGTCATCATCGAAGGTCTCAACGTCCTCCAGCCCGCGCGTGTGAGAGACGACGGATCCACCGGACTCGCGCTCAGCGACTTCTTCGACTTCTCGGTGTACGTCGACGCGAAGACCGCCGACATCCGCCGCTGGTACGTCGACCGCTTCCTCCGCTTGCGGGAGACGGCCTTCAGGAACCCGGCGTCCTACTTCAGCCGCTACGCCGCGCTGACCGAGGAGGAGTCCGTAGCCGAGGCCGACCGGATCTGGGACGAGGTCAACGGGCCGAACCTCCAGCAGAACGTGCAGCCCACGCGCGGACGCGCGACGCTCGTGCTGCGCAAGTCCGCTGACCACTCCGTCCGCTTCGTGCGGCTGCGCAAGCTCTGAGCCAGCGAAAATGGAGGCGCATCCGGAGGTCGGGCCGCCCTAACCTGGTGACCATGAGGATCTCCGTGCTCGACATCTCCGACGTCGACGGCCTCCGGGAGCTGCACCGAGCCGGCCTGGTGGCGCACCGGCACGACCGCCCCGGGGCGCCGTTCTGGGGCGAGGCGGAGGTGCTGGCCATGTTCCGCGCGGACGACCCGGAGGAGCGGCTGGTCCCGCTGCTGGTCCGCGACGACGACGAGACGGTCCTCGGGAGCGCGGTCGTCTTCGTCCCGTTGCTGGACAACCTCGACAAGGTCTACGCGGCGATGTCCGTGGTGCCCGAGCGCCGCGGCCGTGGGGTCGGTGACGCCCTGGTCGAGGAGATCCAGGCCGTTGCACGCACCGAGTGCCGCACCGTGGTGCTCGTGGAGGGACACTTCCCGGTCGACGCCGACGACTCCCATCCGGTCCGCGCGTTCGCGCTGAGGCATGGTTTCATGCTGGCCAACACCGAGGTACGCCGCACGCTCCAGCTGCCCATCGACGACACGACCGTCCGCGACTGGGCGGACGAGGCGGCCTGCCATCACGAGGGCTACGAGATCGAGACCTTCGTCGACATCGTGCCGGTCGAGCTGCGGCCGTCGTTCGTGGACCTGGTCAACCAGCTCATGCTCGACGCGCCGACCGGCGACATCGACTTCGAGGCCGGCGGGACCACCGTGGAGATCTATGAGCAGCAGGCGCAACAGCGCAGGGAGACCGGACGGAAGCTCCTCATCACCGTGGCAGTCCGGGACGGCGCCGCGGTGGCTCACTCGACCCTGTCGATCCCGCCCGGTGACCAGGAGCTGCCGCACATGAGCCAGTGGGGCACGTACGTGCACCGGGGGCACCGAGGTCACCGGCTGGGCATGGCCACGAAGGCCCGCAACCTGATGGTGGTACAGAGGGATCATCCGGAGCGGACCCTGCTGCACACGACGAACTCGCCGATGAACGGGCCGATGGTCTCGATCAACGAGGCGATGGGCTTCGTGCCCAACGAGGTCCTCGGCGAGTTCATGCGCCGCCTGTGACCGCGCTGACCGGGCGGGGCGGGTGGGGCGGCAGGATCGAGGGCGTGACCACCCTGGAGCTGCTGCACTGGAACGACGTCCACGGCCGGTTCGACGGCCTCGCCCGGCTCGCTGCGCGTGCCCGTACGATCCGAGCGGAGTCCCCGCACCCGGTCCTCGTCCTCGACGGGGGAGACGTCGAGGATTCGGAGGTGCGGCTCTCCGGCCTGACCTACGGGGTAGCCGGCTGGCGGCTGCTGGGATCGGCAGGGGTCGACGCGGCGGTCGCCGGCAACGGCGGGCTGCTGCGCTACGGTCCGGGGCTCCTGCCACGCTACGCCGAGGCGCTCGGCGCTCCGCCGCTGGTCTGCGACCTCGAGGACGCCGACGGCCAGACGCCGGCCGGAGCGGCGCCGTCGGTGCTGCTCGAGGCGGGCGACCTCCGCGTCGGCGTGGTCGGTGCCACCGACTACTACCCCCACTACGAGTTCTTCGGCCTGCGCGAGCGCGGTCGGGTCACCGCCGTACGCCGCGAGGCGGACCGGCTGCGGGGACTGGGGGCCGACGTGGTCGTCCTGCTCAGCCACGCCGGCATCAACAGCGACCGCGCCCTCAGCTGGGCGTTGCGCTCGAAGGTGGACGTGGTCGTGGGCGGCCACACCCATGACCTGTTGGCGGAGGGGGACCGGACCCAGGGCGTCCCGATCGCGCAGGCCGGATGCTTCGCCGAGCATCTGGGCCGGATCCGGCTGGAGGTGGACGACGCCGGCGTACGCGTCACCTCGATGGGCGTCGAGCCGGTCGAGGCCGCGGCACCGGCGGACGACCGTGTCCTGGCCGAGCTGGCTGCGGCAGAGCGCGACCTCGACGCCTGGCTGGCCGAGCCGGTCGGCCACCTCGTCGAGGCTGCCCCGCACGACCCGCAGGGGTCCTGCTCGGTGTCCCGGCTGATGGCCGAGGCGCTGCTCGAGCGCCGGCCGGGCGACCTCGCTCTGCTGATCGCCGCGCACTGCGAGCAGGGCCTTCCTGCCGGGACCGTGACCCGCGGCGACGTGTGGGCAGCCACCAGCTCGCCCGGCAACCCCGCCACGGCCACACTCACCGGAGCGCAGGTCCGGGCGATGATCGAGCGCGGGCTCTCCGAGGACTACGCAACCACGACACCGCGCACGTTCCGAGGCCGCGCCAACGGCCGGCTCCAGCTGGCCGGCGTCATCGTCGAGGGCGACCGCGTCCTGGTGGGCGTGAGCGAGCTGCGGGACGAGAAGCGCTACCGGGTCACCGCGACGGACCTGGAGCTCTCGACGTACGGCGGACTGCTGCCCGACGACGCCGCTGACCTCGAGGTCCACACCGACGCGATCCTGCCCGAGGTGCTCGAGGCCTACCTGTCCTCGCGCTAGCCGAGCCGCTTCGCGAACTCCGCGAGCCGTTCGACGGGGCGGAAGCCGAGCGCCTCGTTGACGCCGATCATGTGACCGTTCACCTCCGCGTTCATCGTGACCAGCGTGGCTGGACCGGGCTCCTCCTGCTGCAGCCACAGCAGGTTGTGAGCCTTCGTGGCCAGGCCCAGTCGGTGACCCCGGTGGGCGGGCCGGACCAAGGTGCCCCACTGGTACACGTGCAGCGGGTCGTGTCGGGGGACCACCAGCTCGGAGTAGGCCACGACGTCGCCGTCGGGCGCGACCGCGACCGTCGTGTACTTCGTTCTTCCGGACGCCTCGAAAACCCGCTCGTCGGCGCGGATCCGCTCCTCGTCCATGGTCTCCCCGTCCCGCGCCAGCTCCCCCGAAGGCGCTTCGGTCATCAAGGACCCGATCAGCTCGCCGAACTGCGCCAGGATGTCGTCGGGCACCGGAACGAGGAACCGCCGGAGCGTGTAGTCGGCGTGGTACGGCGCCGCCTGCGCCGACAGCTCGCGCAGCCTGTCCCGATCGGCGGGGAGGTCCAGCACCCGCACGACGTCGCCGATGTCGAAGGCGAACCCCCGTCGGACGATGAAGTCGGCATCGGGGTGGCCGGCGCCGTCGGCCGGCCCGTCGAACGGCACGGCGACCTCCGTCGACAGGACCGTCCGGCCGGCGTCGCGCGCGACCTCCGTCACGTGCTCCAGCATCGCCGAGCCGTAGCCGACTCCCCTTCGGCTCGGATGCGTCCATACCTTCAGGGACGCGATGTCCAGGTTCTCCTTCCGGTGCAGGACGACGAGCCCGTCGGAGACGACCTGTCCGTCGACGTACCCGGCGAAGGGCAGGAACTGCTCACCGGTCCGCTCTCCGAGGAAGTCGGCCCGCATCTCCGGGAGCATCCACGGCGTCGCGTGGTCGCGACCAGCCGTGTCGGCTGCCAGGTAGGCGGCGTGCCACCCGGCGAGGGCCTCGTCGTCGGAAGCATCGAGAGGAGCGATAAGCATCCTCAGAGCTCCTTCTGGAGCTCGACACAGGTCTCGACCAGCCGGTAGCCGAGTCGCTCGTTCACGGCGTTCATCGCGACATTGACCCCGGCGTTGCCGGTCATCAGCACGGTGCACTCGGGAAAGCGGGTTCGCAGCGACCGCTGGTTCGCGACCTTCATCGCGAGACCGAGAGCGCGGCCCCGGTGGTCGGGCAGCACCAGCGTGCCACTCTGGAACCCCCGGTGCGACGCGTTCTCGTTGATGCCGATCTCGGTCAGACCGACCATGGTGCCGTCCCGGGCGATGGCCGCCGTCGACACGTCGTGGCGGCCCGCGGACAGGTTCTCTGCCTCACGCGTGCGCACCCGGTCCTCGTCCCACACCTCCGCCTCGAGCTCCAGGTCGCCCGAGGGAGCCTCGTCGTTGAACGCCTCGCTGATCCGGCAGTAGCCCGCGACATGCTCCTGGGGTACGGCGTCGTACCAGCCCACCAGGGTGTAGCCGGCACTGCGCGGAGCAACCTCCTGCTCCATCGCGGCCCAGGTCGGCTCGGTGGCATCGAGGTCGACGACCTTGATGCCGTCCTCCAGCGCGACGGCATAGCCGAGCGACTCGGCGAAGTGCTGACCGACACCGCGCGAGCTGGGTCGTCCGTAGGACTCGCCGACCGCCACCCGCCTGCCGCGTTGCCGCACGGCGACCTCGCACGCCCCCGCGAGGGCACGGCCGATCCCGTGCCGCTGGTGTTCGGGGTGGACGTGGACACTGACGTACGCCAGATGCAGGTTGTCCAGCAGCGGCATCGCCACGGACGCCGCCCCGGTCATCTGCTGGCCGTCGAACGCGCCGAGAAGCAGCAGGTCGGTGTCGGTGCGCCCCTTGCTCAGCACGATCTTCGCACTGGCCCAGGGGACGAAGAAGTCGTAGGCGCGGTAGGCCGCCTCGGCGTCCCGGCCGATCTCCCAGAACCGCCGCGCGACCGGGGTGTCCCCGCCGTCGATCTCCCTCACGTCCACGAGAAGTCAGCCTAGGGACGAGAAGGGACCTGGCGCACCCGAATTGGCGACCTCACACCAGGGCGAGTCGCTGACGTACGACGTCGGCGAGCCGGTCCGCCACGCGTTGCGCCTGAGCCTCCGTCGAAGCCTCGACCATCACCCGGACAAGTGGCTCGGTGCCCGAGGGACGGAGCAGGACGCGGCCGGACTCCCCCAGCTCCGCTTCTGCCTCGGCGACGGCAGCGGCGAGGAGAGCGTCCTCGTCGGCCCGTGACTTGTCCACGTCCGGCACGTTGACCAGCACCTGGGGCAGCCGCGTCATGACGGCGGCGAGCTCCCGGAAGGCCGTGCCCGTCTTGGCCATCCGCGCAAGGACGTGCAGCGCGGTCAGGATGCCGTCACCGGTCGTGGCGTGCTCGGTCATGATCACGTGACCTGACTGCTCGCCGCCGAGGGAGTAGTGCCCTGCCTTCATCGCCTCCAGGACATAGCGGTCGCCCACCTTGGTCTGCCGGACACCCACGCCTTCCTTGCGCATCGCCTGCACGAAGCCGAGGTTGCTCATCACGGTGGCGACCACGGTCTCCGAGCGCAGTGATCCGGCGTCCCGGAGAGCTAGCGCGAGGATCGCCAGAATCTGGTCGCCGTCCACGATCGTGCCTTCGTTGTCCACGGCCAGACATCGATCGGCGTCACCGTCGAGGGCGAACCCGGCATCGGCGCCGTGCTCGAGGACGGCGTGCTGGATCATGTCGAGGT
>JBPCND010000146.1:0-9231 GCA_051001655.1 Nocardioides sp.
CCGTCGTGCTGATCGCGGCCCGCGCCGCCTCCGGCGAGACCACGGCGTCGACGAGCGCGGCCATGTCGAGCGGCTCGATCGTCGTCTCGGGGACCATCCCGGTCTCCCCGCTTTCCAGGGGCCGGTAGTAGTGCGCGAACACCTCGATCGCCACCGGGTCGACGTCTGCGCCGGCCATCTTGTCCCGGGCCTGTTCGAGTCCCTCGTCGCTCATGCGGCCGAATCTAGCCGGTAGCGTCATCGCCATGAAGAAGGTGGCACTGCGTGACCAGCTGACCACGGTCCGCTCCCGGAGGTCGCTGCTGGATTCGACCGAGGCGGCGCGGGCGATCGCGGGACACCTGCTCGCGGCGGAGGAGGTCCAGCGCGCGGCGACGGTGGCGGCGTACGTCGGCGTCGGACACGAGCCGCTCACTGGGCCTCTGCTCGAGGGGCTCACCACCTCCGGCACCCGGGTGATCCTGCCGGTGCTGCTTCCCGATGGCGACATGGACTGGGCGGCGTATGACGGCCCCGACTCTCTCGGGCCGGCCCCACGCGGCCTGTTGCAGCCGGTCGGCCCTCGGCTCGGGGTCGACGCCGTCGGCACCCCCGACGTGGTCCTCACCCCCGGTCTGGCGGTGGACCGGACGGGCATGCGGCTGGGCCGGGGCGGCGGCTCCTACGACCGCGCCCTCGGCCGCGTCCCGGTGGGGACGTTCGTGTGCACGCTGCTCTTCGACGGTGAGCTGCTCGACGTGGTGCCGAGCGAGCCGCACGACCGGCGCGTCACAGCGGTGGTCACGCAGAGCGGGGTCACCCGGCTGGGACCAGCCTGAGCGAGTCCTCGGCGGCGGCCCCGACAGCGTCCGGAGAGTAGAGCCACGGCAGGGTCCGGCCGTCCACCCACAGCTCCGTCTGGTCGACGTAGTGAGAGGTGAAGGCATGCCCACTGGCACCGGTGAGGTTGACCCAGGTGGAGTCGTCGAAGTCGGCCAGCGACACCACCATGCGCATCGACGGCGCCGCGGTGACCGCAAAGGAGCCGCTGGCAGCGTCCCAGCCGGTCGCGTTGACGATCTGTCCGCCTCCCCCGACCTCGTAGCCACCCCGGTTGAACAGCCACTGCACGAGCTTGATGTCGGACTGGCCCAGGGTCTGGTTCTCCAGGTCGAGCCGGTGCTGGTGACCCCACGTCCAGTCCACGGCACGGCGGGCCTGGCGCACGACCAGATCGTCACGGGCCTCGGACATCGCCCGGACGAGGATGTCGTCCCTGTTCTCCACGACGGTCTCGGTGGTGACGTCGTCCCACCACTGGCTCTGAGGCTTGGCCAGCAGCCGGCGCATCACCTCGAACCACCGGCCGCCACCGTCGGGCCAGACGGCCTCCCGCAGGTCGTCACGGAAGGTCAGCGCCAGGACACGTTCGTAGACAGCGTTGAAGTACGCCGCGGCGGCCGAGTCGGCGTCCTGCTGGAAGTCCCACGCGTTGAGCAGCCGTTGACCGGCGCCGAGATACTCCGAGGGCAGCAAGATGTCGAGCAGGTAGGGCACGAGCGTCGGCGCGAAGCCGTTGCGCTGGTCGAGCTGGATCGTCGACATGTCGTCGACGCCGAGCCGCTCGCGCCGCTGCAGGAGGGAGATGATCCGTTCTGACCGGTAGCCGGGGTCCCACGAGTCGCCCAGGTAGTAGGGGTAGTCGGAACCGGTCACGGCCTGGTTCGCCGTCGCCACGAACCCGTCGTCCGGGTCGAGCACTGTGGGCAGCGCGTCGAAGGGGACGTAGTCGCCGGTCCAGTCGTCGGAGGCAAGCCAGCCCTCGGCCGGGTAGTGGCCGGTGTTGCCGGACTTCCTGATCGGGATCAGGCCGGGAGCCTGGTAGCCGATGTGGCCCTCCCGGTCGGCGTACACCATGTTCTGCGAAGGTGCGGCGAAGTCCTCGGCCGCTGCCCGGAACTCCTCCCAGCTGCCGGCTGCGTCGAGCCCGAAGATGGCGTCGGCGGTGTTCCGCGGCTCCAGTGCTGTCCAGGACAGTGCGACGGCGTACCCGTTGCCGCGGTCGGGGGCGGCCCTCCGCTCCACCGGCGAGTTGGCCCCGACGGTGCTCAGCTCGGCGGAGACGTCGGAGAGCAGCGGACCGTGCCGGGTCTCCCGCACGGTGAACTCGAAGGGCTCGTCGCGACCGAGCACCTTGATGGACTCGTCCCGCCTCCGCAGTGGTCGCAAGCGGTCCTCGTATACGTACTTCTGGCCACGGATCTTCTCCAGGTAGAGGTCCACCACGTCGGGGCCTAGGTTCGTGAAACCCCAGGCGATCTCCTGGTTGTGGCCGACCACCACCCCAGGGAGTCCGGCGAAGGTGAACCCGGACACGTCGAAGGGGCACTCCTCCGAGACTTCCGTGCAGTGCAGGCCCATCTGGTACCAGATGCCCGGCACGGAGACCCCGAGGTGCGGGTCGTTGGCCAGGATCGGCTCACCTGTCGTGGAATGCTCCCCGTCGACCACCCAGGCATTGCTGCCGATGCCGTCTCCCTGTCCGAGCAGCTGCGGCATCGAGTCCATGCCGGACTTGAGGTCGGCGAGGGCGCGGATGACCTCGACGCCGTACGCCGGTCGGGCAGGCGGACCGGTGCCGCCCTTCACCGCCTCCGGCTCGTAGACACCATCCACGACCGCACCCTGGTCCACGATCGGGCGGTGCCGGTCGTAGGGATACGGCGGGAACAGCTCGGAGATGGCGTCCTCGGACTGTCGGCCGGCGAGGATGCCGCGGTCGATCTCGTCCTCCATGTTGCTACGCAGGTCCCACGCCATCGCCTTGAGCCAGGCCACTGAGTCCGCCGGAGTCCACTCCTCCGCGACGTAGTCGAGGCCGTCGAGGGCCAGCACGGAGTACTCCAGGGACATCTCCGAGGGGCTGTGCGTGTCGATGTAGGCGTTGACCCCCTCGCTGAACGCTTCGAGATGGTCGAGCGTTCCTGGGGCCAGCAGGGACAGCTCCTTCTCCGCCACCCGCCGCCACCCCATCGTCCGGATGAGCTTGTCGGTCTCGAGTGCGTCCTCGCCGAGGATCTCCGAGAGCCGGCCGGCGGTGATGTGCCGCCTGATGTCCATCTCGTAGAAGCGGTCCTGCGCCTGGACGAATCCCTGGGCATAGAAGAGGTCGTGGGAGGAGTCCGCATAGACCTGAGGGACCCCGTGTGCGTCGCGTAGGACGGTCACGTCGCTCTCCAGCCCGGCGACCTCGATCTCACCGTCGGTCTGCGGGAACGACTTCCGCACGACGCTGACACCGGCCAGCAGGCCGGCGAGCATCGCGAGAGCAAGGACGATCGCGAGGTACGTCGCCCAGCGGCCCGCCCGGGGCAGGGCCCCGAACCGCGTCCACCATGACAGCGCTCCCCCGGTGTGATGGGGTTGCTCTGCCGGGGCGGTGGCGGTGTCGGGCACGGCCGCCATTGTGCCCGACGCAGGACCCACTCCCACCTGAGGGGACGCGTGCGGGAAGGGAAGTTTGCGAATGACCGCCGCGTCGCGATAATTGGCAGTCGGACCTTCCGAGTGCCAGCCATCACCGGCTCGCCGAGAAGGTTCGTGGACGGCCAAGCACCCGGAGGAATCGTTGCCTACCTACCAGTACGCCTGCACCGACTGCGAGCACGCCTTCGACCAGGTCCAGGGCTTCAGCGAGGACTCCCTGTCGGTGTGCCCGGCCTGCGAGGGCAGGCTGCGCAAGATTTTCAACGCGGTGGGCGTGGTCTTCAAGGGGTCCGGCTTCTACCGGACCGACAACCGCCCTGAGGCGAAGTTCTCGTCGGAGACGGCAGGCTCCGACGCCACGTCGGAAGCCAAGTCCGACACGCAGAAGAAGGAGTCGTCGGGGAGCGAGCCCTCCCCATCCGACTCGTCGAAGAATGACTCCTCCGCAGGCGGGTCCTCCAGGTCCGGCCCGGACAAGGCCGGCCCTTCCCGGTCCGACACATCGAGGTCCAAGGGGTCCTCGAGCGGCACGACCACCAAGACCGGCTCGGGCCCGAAGACGTCCGACTCCCCTGCCGCCTGAGCCTGCCGCCTGCCGCCTGCCCATCCGCGCCGCGACGGGTGACCTGTGGACGACGGCCGACGCGTTCGGCTCGGATTTCCTAACCTCGGGGGATGACCCGTGCACCCGCCGTCCTGCGCCGCCTCCGCCGAACCGTGCTCGCCCACCGCCGCGGGTTGGCCGCTGTGTGTGTCGGCCTGGCCGTCGCGGCCGGGCTCCAGTCACAGGCCGCCCCCGCTGCGCGGACGGTGTCCGTGCTCGTGGCCGCCCACGACCTCGGTGGTGGGGTGGTGGTTCGCCCGGGGGACCTGGCCGTGGTTCGCTTCGAGCCCGAAACCGTCCCCAGCGGAGTGGTCGGCTCGACGACAGAGGCTCTCGGGCGGACGACGGTCGGGCCGGTGCGAGCGGGCGAACCGCTGACCGACGTACGCCTGCTCGGGGCCGGGCTTCTCGGGCAGCAACCGGGCAGCGTGGCGGCCCCGGTCCGGATCGGCGATGCCGACGCCCTCGACCTGCTGAGGGTGGGCGACCGGATCGACATCCTCGCCGCCGACCCTCGACGCCGCAGCGACGCCGTCGTCGTCGCCGAGGACGTGCCGGTGTTGGCTGTCCCTTCCGGAGGCCGTACCGACCAGGGTCTGCTCAGCGGAGGGCTGCTCGTCGTCGCGGTGCCAGAGGCGACGGCTCTGGGACTCGCCGGTCTCGGCGTCTCGTCCTTCCTCTCCTTCGTGCTGGTCGGTTAGCGTCTCCTCGTCGGAACCGCCGACACAGGCGATCGGCCGACCCGCCATTCTCGAAGGAGTGGAGATGCTCACAGGCTTCAAGGAGTTCATCATGCGTGGCAACTTGGTGGAGCTGGCGGTCGCGTTCATCATCGGCGGTGCCTTCGCCACCGTGGTGTCCTCGTTCGCGGCGCTGATCCTGGCCGCGATCGCGAAGATCTTCGGCTCGGAGACCCCGGACATGACCGCCTACACGCCCGGTGACCTCCCGCTGGGGGTGTTCCTCACTGCGACCATCACCTTGCTGATCCTGGCTGCGGTCATCTACTTCTTCGTGGTGACGCCCTACAACAAGCTCCAGGCGCGCATGGCCCAGGGCGACGAGCCCGCTCCGCCCTCAGCAGACATCGCGCTGCTCACCGAGATCCGCGATCTCCTCGCGGGACGCGCAGGGAGCGGCAACGTCCAGGGCGGTGGCGGGCTGACCTGAGGTCACCCGTGGTGCGGCGGCACCTGTCGTCGCAACCAGTCCTCGCCGCTGTCGCGGCTCGGCGCACGTTCGCCCGCGTCCAGATCGTCCGACGTGGACTCGGGGAGGACCTCGCCGAAGACCCACGCGAGCCGCCGGAGGCGCTCGGCGTCGAGGTTGGGGTCGCGAGACGTGCCCTCGACAATGTCTCGGCCTCGGCCGGACGCCGTCACCGAGCCGCCTCTGCGGCGGTCATATCCACGTCCTCGAACCAGGTCGCGTCGAACTTGGCATGGTTCGGGGTCCACCCGGTCGTGGCGGTGAAGTGGTCCGAGCTCACCCGCAGCGAGCGAGCCAGCGGTTCGGCCCGAGCCCCGGCGAGTCGGCTCATCATCGGGCTGATGAACCCGACGTCGTCGCGCCCCACGGCATGTCCGTAGGCCTGGACGTACTCCGAACGGGCGACCGGCTCCGCCCCGACGTTGTAGACCCCGCTCGGCGCGACCAGGCCGGCAACCACGGCGGTGCCGAGGTCGTCGGTGTGCACCGGGTGCAGCCAGCCCTCGGGATCGCCGAGCCCGATCGGCCGCCCCTGTAACGCTGACCGGAGCTGCCACCGGGTCATCGGGTCGTGCCCGACCACCAGGCCGAACCGCAGCACGACACCCGCCCGGGAGTCGCACAGATAGTCCTGGACCTGCGCCTCGGCGACGGAGGCCGGTTCGGTGGCGCGCGTGATGTCGAGTGAGGAGTCCTCGGTGATCCAGTCGTCGCCGTGGTCGGCGTAGAGGAACGAGACACTCTCCTGCACGATGCGGCGTACGCCGGCTTCACGGGCTGCCGCGACGACCCGCCGGACTCCTTCGGTGCGGAGACGGTCGTTGCTCCGCCAGGCTCCAGGCCACACCCCGGACAGTCCGACCGGGATGCTGGTGGCGAAGTTGCAGACCGCATCGGCCTCGGCGAAGAGCCCGACCAGTCCGTCGTGATCGGAGAGTCCGGTCACCACAGATGAGGCCCCGTGACGCTCGAGCAGTGCGGCCTTCTCCGGTGTCCTGGCCAGGCCGACGACGTCGTGCCCGGCCGCCACCAGAGCCACCACGGCAGACGTGCCCAGAACCCCGGTGGCACCGATGATCGCGACCTTCACCCCAGGCCTTCCTTCATGTCGGACTCCCCCACACTGACTCGTAGCAGCACGTCCTCGGCTTGCCCATCACTCCAGTCTCCGATAACAGCTTGGTAACGGCAACCCCAGGCTTTGAGAGCGTTCGTTGACCGGACGTTCTGTCCCGATCTAGGCGCAGAGCCCGTTGGCAGCAGCTGCCTAGGCGCGTGCTGTCTCCTCGTCCCCTGCGTTGCCACTCGGGGAGCCTGAGGGACGCTTCGATGGTCGACCGTCGGGATCCTGGGCCGCACTCGTCACGTCCTTGGACTGGCCCCGGGTGAGCGGCTGGTCGCGCCTGAGGCGCGCCCAGAGAGCATCTGCCTCTGGGGCGATCTGCAGACGGTTCGGGTCCGGCGGGTAGGACTCGAACGGCACGGTCAGGAACTGGATCTTGTCCAGCCCGATGCCCTTGAGCTCAGTGCCCAGGCTCACCAGCTTCTGCAGGTCGGCGAGCTCGGTGTCGGTGGTCAGCGACGACGTGGCCGCATCGAGGAAGTTGAACAGCCGCATCGGGTTCGCCAGCGTCCCGGCGGAGACCGCCTTGTTGGCCATCGCCGCGAGAAACGCCTGCTGACGCTTCATCCGGCCGATGTCGCCGTTCTCGGACAGCTCGTGCCGCAGTCGGACGTAGCCGAGCGCCTGATCGCCCTTCATCTCATAGGACCCGGCCGGCAGGTAGATCTTGCCGATGTCGTCGTTGACCTCCTCGGGCACGCAGACGGGGACGCCGTCGAGGGCGTCGACCATCGCCTTGAATCCGGTGAAGTCGACGACCACGAAGTGGTTGATCCGGATGTCGCTGATCTCTTCGAGTGTCTTGATCGTGCAGGCCGGGCCGCCTACGGCGTAGGCGGCGTTGAACATCTCCATGCCACCCGGATCCACCCCCTGCCCGTCCTTGCGGTCACAGGACGGTCGGTCGACCATGGCATCGCGCGGAATGCTGACGCCGTACGCCCGCTCGCGGTCGGCCGACAGGTGCAGCAGGATCGTGGTGTCGCTGAGACCGGGTGACTCCCCCCCGATGCGGTTCCGGCTATTCTGGCCCTCCCGGGTGTCGGACCCCAGCAGCAGGATGTTCAACGGCTTGTGCTCGACGTCGATGTCCGTCGGCACGATCTCCTCCGGTCGGGGGACGTCGCCGAGCGCCTCCTCCACGTCGACGGCGGTGATGTTGCCCTCGAGGTGGCGGTACACGAAGAAGCCGCCCGTGAGAGCGATCACCAGAACGGTCGCCAGCGAGATCACCACGACCCTGAGGGCAGGGTGCTTCCTGGGCGGTCGAACGCGATGACGCGAATCGTGTGACATACAGGTCCTGCGGGCAGTCGTCTGGATCGGGACGTGCCCTCCTGGGGGAGGGCGAACTTCAAGAGTACGTCGGCGGCGTCTTCGGGGCGGAAGCTCGACGCATCGGGCATCCTCACACGACGCCACCGCCCTATCATGCCAATCGCGGGTCACCTGACGAAATCGGCGTGGCTCCAGGCCGTTGCAGCAAGTACACGTGCCATACACGTCAGGTGTAGGGTACGTGTATGTCCAGAGTGCGCACGAACATCGAGATCGAAGATGTTTACGTCCAGACGATCATGGACCGTTACGGTGTCCGGACGAAGACTGAGGCCGTCGAGCTCGCCCTCCGCCATTTGGCTGGTCAGCCCATGACCCGCGCGGAAGCCCTGGGGATGCGGGGGGCGCACGCCATTGACGAGCCGCCGGCCGACGTCACGCTTCACGGGGCACCGTGATCCTGGTCGACACGTCCGCTTGGGTGGAGTATGACCGAGCAACCGGAAGTGCGGTCGATCAGCGACTAGTCGCCTTGATCGCACGTGGCGGGCCGCTCGCCGTGACCGAGCCCGTCGTGATGGAAGTCCTCGCCGGGGCACGCAGCGATCAGCGGGAGGACGATCTGCGTCGCCTGCTGCTGCGGTGCGACCTGCTCGGCTTCGACGCTGCCGCCGACTTCGATGCCGCAGTGCGCATCTACCACCGGTGCCGACGCGTCGGAGTCACCCCGCGGGGGATGATCGACTGCATGATTGCCTCCGTCGCGTGGCGTGGCGGAGCCGCTCTACTCGCTCACGACGCCGATCTCGACCGCGTCGCGCGCGTTGTCGGCATCGAGATGGACGAGGCGTCACTTCGCGCGTAGTCGTCGGGGACTCCACGTCGGCCTCGTTGTGGTCGGCTCGGTCGGTTTCGCATCATTGGCAGTACGACGGACTTCGCACGACGCCCCCTGCGGGACACCATGCGTTCACCGTCCGACAGCACCCTGAAAGCATGCGCGTCGTCCTTGTGACCGAGTCGTTCCTGCCCCAGGTGAACGGCGTCTCCAACACCGTCCGTCACACCGTCGACCGTCTCGTCGACCGCGGCCACCAGCCGCTCGTGATCGCATCGCACCGGGTCCCGGACCGGACGGCTACCGCGGATGTCCGGTCGTCCGGGTCCGTTCCTTCGAGCTTCCCTGCTACCGCACCTTTCCCGTGGCCATGCCGGATGCCTCGGTCGAGCGGACGATCCGGCGGTTCGCTCCCGATGTCGTCCACCTCGCCTCACCGATCGTCCTCGGCGCGGCGGGCCTCCGGGCAGCGCGTCGGCTCGGCATTCCGACTGTCGCCGTCTACCAGACGGACGTCGCCGGCTTCGCACGGCAGTACGGCGTCCGGGTGGACGTGCTCCTCGATCGCTGGGTCGGCCACATCCATCGTCGCGCTACCCGGACTCTCGCTCCTTCGCGGGCCTCTCTGGAGCAGCTGGAGGCCATGGGTGTCTGTGTCTGCACCTGTGGCGTCGCGGGGTGTCACTCGACCTCTTCGACCCAGCGCACCGAGAC
>JBPCND010000147.1:0-3976 GCA_051001655.1 Nocardioides sp.
TTGTGGTGCCGACGGCCTCAGGTGGCTGCGTTGGTGGACCTTGTGCTCGTCGTAGGTCGAACGCGCCGCCCGGGTGCTCTCCAGGACCGAGGTCTCTGCCACCGGCACGTCCCACCCGGCCGGGCTCGGTGGAGCGAGCACGAGGGGGTCGGTCTCGATGTGGATCACCGTGCTGGTCCGGGACGCCTGCGCTTCGGTGACCGCCTTGGCGAGCTCGCCGATGTCGTTGCCCCGGAGCACGTTGACGCCGAGGCTGGCAGCGTTGGCTGCCAGGTCCACAGGCAGGGTCTCCCCGTCGAGTCCCGAGCCGGTGCGGTAGCGGTAGCCCGTGCCGAAACGCTACGAGCCGAGCGACTCCGAGAGCGCGCCGATGGAGGCGAAGCCGTGGTTCTGGACCAGGACGACGACGAGCTTGATGCCCTCCTGGACCGCCGTGACCAGCTCCTGGGCCATCATCAGGTAGGAGCCGTCGCCGACCATGACGAACACGTCGCGATCCTCGTCGGCGTCGAGCGCCGCCATCTTCACCCCGAGCCCGCCGGCGATCTCATAGCCCATGCAGGAGAACCCGTACTCGACGTGATAGCCCTTGGCGTCCCGGGTCCGCCACATCTTGTGCAGGTCGCCGGGCATCGACCCGGCCGCGCACACCACGACGTCCGCGGGACGGGAGAGCCTGTTGACCACACCCAGCACCTCCGACTGGGCAGGCAGCGGCGCGTGAGCAAGGTCGTGGGCGCGCTGCACGGTCTCGTCCCAGTCCCGGGCGAGCACGGCGGCCCGGTCGGTGTGCTCGGTGGGCGCCTGCCATCCCTGCAGTCCCTTCGCGAGCTGCTCCAGGCCGCGACGGGCATCACCGACCGCGGCCACGGCGGAGAGCTTGGCAGCGTCGAGCCCGGCCACGTTGAGGTTGACGAACCGGACCCCGGGGTGGGCGAACACGGTCCTGGAGGCCGTGGTGAAGTCGCTGTAGCGGGTCCCAATGCCCAGCACGACGTCGGCTTCCTCCGCGAGCGTGTCGGCGGACGTCGTACCGGTGGCGCCGATCGCCCCCACCGCACACGGGTGGTCGTAGGGCATCGAACCCTTGCCGGCCTGCGTCTCCGCCACCGGGATGCCCGTCGTCTCTGCGAACGACCGCAGGGCTTCGGTGGCCTGCGAGTAGAGCACACCGCCCCCGGCAACGATCAGTGGCCGTTCGGCGCTGCGGAGCACGGCGAGCGCCCGAGCCAGGGCACCGTCCTCGATCGCTGGCCGGCCCACATGCCAGACCCGCTTGGCGAACAGGTCGTCATCGAAGTCCCAGGCCTCGGCCTGGACGTCCTGGGGCAGGGACAGGGTGACCGCACCGGTCTCGACCGGGTCGGTCAGCACGCGCATCGCCGCCAGCAGAGCCATCGGCAGCTGCTCTGGCCTGTTGAGGCGATCCCAGTAGCGGGAGACGGGCTTGAGAGCGTCGTTGACGCTCACGTCCAGCGACCTCGGGTCCTCCAGCTCCTGGAGCACCGGATTCGCCACCCGGGTGGCGAAGACGTCACCAGGAAGCAGCAGGACCGGGATCCGGTTGATGGTGGCGAGCGCTGCCCCGGTGACCATGTTCGTCGAGCCAGGACCAACGGAGGCAGTGCAGACGAAGGCCGCCATCCGGTCCCGGTGGCGGGCGTAGCCGACCGCAGCGTGGACCATCGCCTGCTCGTTGCGGGCCTGGTGGTAGCGCAGCACCCGCCTCGGCCCGTCGGTGGAGGCGTCAGCCTCCTGGGAGGCGAGCTCCCGCTCCAGGAGCGCCTGGCCGACCCCGGCGACGTTGCCGTGCCCGAAGATCCCCCAGCATCCGGCGAAGAAGGCGTTCTCCACGCCGTCCCGCTCGACGTACTGCGCCTCCAGGAACCGCACGAGCGCCTGAGCCACGCTCAGCCGTGTGGTCATCGTTCCTCCTCGCGCCGACGACCGAACGGCAGCCGGGGATCGACCGGCTGGGCGGCCCAGGTGTCACGGACCCACGCATGCGCAGGGTCGTCGCAGATCAGCCAGGCCCGGGTCTCTCCGGGGCCGGCCATCACGTTGAGGTAGTACAGGTCGTAGCCGGGGACCGCCATGGACGGGCCGTGCCAGCCGTGCGGGATCAGCACGACGTCGTCGCTGCGGACCTCGGCGAGGACGTCGATCTCCTTGTCGCCGTGGCCGTAGGCGCGCTGGTAGGCGATGCCGGGACCGGCCGGGCCGGGGGCGACCTCAAAGTAGTAGATCTCCTCCAGCGCGCTCTCCGTCGCGCTCGCCTGGTCGTGCTTGTGCGGGGGGTAGGAGGACCAGTTGCCGCCCGGCGTCAGCACCTCACACGCGATCAGCCTGTCGGTCTCGAACGCCTCGGGTGTGCAGAAGTTGTGCACCTGACGGCTGGCCCGACCGGCACCGCGCAGCTCGACGGGTACGGCGTCGGCCGGCTGGTGACGCAACGGCAGCCGACGTTCGCAGACCGCCGACGGCAGCGCGAACCGCCCTCCTGCGGTGCTGGCCACCTCGACGCGGGAGTCACGCGGCACGTAGACGAAGTCGCTGGGACCCTCGAAGACGTTGCTCCGACCAGCGACCTCGAGCGACACGCCGTCGCAGGTGACGGTGCAGGAGCCCTCGAGGGCGAGCACCAGGAGCTCGGTGCCGCCGGTGTCGAGGTCGACCGACCCGCCGGGCGCCAGCCGCAGGACCGAGAGGCCGCTGTAGTCCCAGCCGGCCGAGTCCGCAGTGACGACGACGTCGAACGGGCCTTCCGCGGCTGTGCCTGCCGGCAGGTGGAGGTTGCTCCGGGGAGGCGTCATCTCACATCATCCCCACGACTGCGTCGACCGCGCCAGCGACGTCGCCGTCGGGCGGGTAGAGCAAGGAGCGGCCTACGACCATGCCGCGGACCTGCGGGCTGGCCAGGACCGTCTGCCACTGCGCGAACTGGGTCTCCTGGTCCGCCGAGACCTCACCCCCGAGCAGGAGCACGGGAAGGGTGGTCGCAGCCAGCACCGGCGCCATGTCCTCGATGACCGGCAGCTTCAGCCAGGTGTGGGAGCTGGTCCAGGAGAGCCCGGCTGCCACGGTGGCGGACCGGATCACTGCCTCGAGGGTGAGGTCGTTGTGGACCCGGCCGTCTCGCCGGTGCGAGATGAACGGCTCGACCATCGCCATCAGGCCGCGCACGGCGAGCTCACCGACGGCGAGGGCGCACGCCTCGAGCGTCCCGGCGGTGAGTGCGTCCTCCGGGTCGATGCGCAGCAGCATCTTGCCGCCCTGCATCCCTCGCTCAGCGAGGGTGGCGGCGTCGTACCCGGTGAACCGATCGTCGATCTCGAACACCGTGCCGGCGAGCCCACCCCGGTTCATCGAGCCGATGACGACCTTGTCCTCGAGAGCACCCAGGAGCAGCAGGTCCTCGAGGATGTCGGCGGTGCCGAGCACCCCGTCGACCCCGGGGCGGGACAGCGCAATCGCCAGCCACCGCAGCAGCTCCCACCGGTCGGCCATCGCGAGCGGGTCGGAGCCGGCGCGCAGGGCGCCACGAGCCGGATGGTCTGCGGCCACGAGCAGAAGTCGACCCGTCTGCCCCACCAGGCCGGCCGGACGACGGCGAGCGGCGGCGAGCTCGGCGACTCGGCCAGGCTCCTGCACCCGGACGGCCAGCAGGTCGGCGAGGTCGCTCACCTCACCCCCTCCAGCACTGCCTCAAGCTCTGCGGTGGTGGGCATGGCGTCGGCGCACGCGAGCCGCCCGGCGACCATCGCGCCGGCAACATTGGCGAACCGCAGCATGCGCTCGACCTCCCACCCGGCGAGCAGCCCGTGACACAGGGCGCCACCGAACGCGTCACCGGCGCCGAGACCGTTGACCACCTCGACCGACACCGCAGGCACGACGACCGACTCGCCCGCCCGGGCACCCAGCACACCGTCCGGACCTTGTTTGACGACCGCCAGGTCGATCCCCGCGTCGAGCA
>JBPCND010000148.1:0-4014 GCA_051001655.1 Nocardioides sp.
AGGTTGTGGTGATGATGGGCTTCGTGGAGCGAGGCGACCTCACCGAGGAACAGCTCGACACGGCGCTCGACGTCGCCCGGATGACCCGGCCCTGAGCCGGCACTGAGCCGGCACTGATGCTGTCCGGCGCGGGTCTCGGCTACTCGCTGACGACCACGTAGGAAGCGGCCGTCGAGGAGATCACCGCCCGTCGGTCCACACCCGGCACCATGATCGGCAGGTCGAGCGGCGCCGAAATGTGGACGACCACCCGCTCGGGCGTCGCGTCGACCCGCCACTGCAGTTCCGGGTACGTCGACGCGGCACCCGTCGCGCGGAGGTACTCCGCGACGTACTCACGGGCGACCACCGGGTCGATCAGCGCCCGCTCCCCCAACCCGCCCTCGTAGACCTGCCGGCCCTGGATCCCGTCGACAGCGGCAAGGGCCGCCGCGTCGGCCAGACTGTCGAGCCCCTGCCGGCGGAGGTAGGCAGCCGACGCGTCCACCGCGACGGCCACCATCAGCAGCGCGATCATGAAGAAGCCGACGATCATCACCGCCGTCTGGCCCCACTCGTCGCGTCGCAGATCTCGCCACGCTCGGCCACGCTCGTCCCGCCGCGTCACGACCGGTCCTCCCGGAAGCTGCCGTAGGGAACCGTGTGCTCCGCGTCCACCCGGATGCTGGGTGCCTGGTCGCCGAGCGCGTCCGGGAGGAACGGCAGCGGGACCTGGTAGGAAACCCGGACGTACACCACGGACCCGGGGCTCAGACACCCACCGGCCGGACGGCAGCTGACCTGCCCCGTCCCACCGCCCGAGAGCCCCTGGTCGACCAGTGCGACCTCGGCCGCGGCCCGGGCCCGGGTCTCTCCCTGGGTCGGGTCCGGCGCCAGGACGAAGGCCCGACCTGCCGCTCGGGCCGCTGACGTCGACCCGAAGGCGGCCCGCTGCACCTCGAAGACCCCGAGGACGACGAACACCAGCGGGACCAGCAACAAGATGGCCAACCAGTTCACCTCGACCAGTGCACTCCCGGACTCGTCCCGGTGTCGACCCCTCACGGCGCCTCCTCGATGGCGTGCCCCGTGACCACGAGCCGCACGCCCGGACCCCACAGACCCAGCGGTGGCACCACCGCGACCACCCGGACCTCGACCCCGGGCGCGCCGCCGACCTGCGAAGGCGCGACAGTGACGTCTCCCGCGAAGCGAGCCGCCAGGGCACCGCTGATCTGCTGGCGGGTTCGGGCCGCTCCGGCGTCGAGCGGGCGATCGGCCGTGGCGGCGTACCGAGCACCCTCCGAAGCGGCCGAGGTCAGGGTGTTGCGCACATGCAGCACCAGGGCGACTTGAAGGACGCCGAGGAACAACGGGACGATGACCACCAGCACGAGCACGAAGTCGACGACGGCTGCTCCGTGCTCACGGCCGCCACTCGCAGCGCGACCACGACCACCGCTCCGGTCGCTGCGCAGCATCGTCACCGCACCGAGTTGAGTGCCTCGCGGAGCATCTGGGTCAGCTCGGGGCCGGCGACCGCCCACAGAGCGGCCACCAAACCGGCGGACATCACCGTGATGAGGACCCAGCCGGGCACGTCACCGCGTTCGCTCGACCGGTCGCGCGGATGGGGATCTTCAGACCCCTCGTTGAGGGTGAGCATCGACAGTGCCTTCCTGTGCCCGGACCGCACGGATTGCGGCCCTCGTGTGGAGTGTCATGGAGTGACGAGGTTGAGCCCGACGACGCCAGGCCAGAACGCGAACAGAACGGTGACCGGCAGGACGAGGAAGACGACCGGCACCATCATCATGACCTCCCGGCGGGCGCCGGACTCGATCAGCGCTCTGCGCCCGGCTTCACGGGCGTCAGCGGACTGGGCGTGCAGCACCGCTGCCAACGGGGTGCCGCGTTCGATGGCAACGGCCATCGCCTCGGCGAAGCGTGCGACACTCGGGAGCCCCGTCCGAGCCGCGAGGTCGTCGAGTGCCGCTGAGACGGGACGCCCGGTGCGTAGGTCGCCGAGAACCCTCGCCAGGTCTGCGGACATCTCCCCGTGGCACCGGGAGACGACCCGGTCCAGGGCAGCCACCGGCCCTTCGCCAGCACCTACGGAGAGGGCCAGCAGCTCGGCGACAGTCGGGAACTCCGCCATCAACCGGCGCTCACGGGCGGTGACCTGTGCGGAGAGCCTGTTCTCCCGGAGCAGCACGCCGGCGACGAACGCGACGACACACAGCACGATGAGAGGTACCAGCCGATCCGGTGCACCGAGTGCCACGACGAGCGACATCGCCCCGGCGGCTCCGAGACCGACCAACCCCCAGAGCACCTGCTCGACCCGGAAGTCGTGCACGGTCATCGCCAGGTTCGCCCGGTCGAGACGTCGTCGGATCGAAGCGGAGCCACCCAGCACTCGCTCGACTGCGGCCGCCCCGTCGCTCAGCACAGGCCCGAACACGGCATGGAACGGGCTGCGGTGCCCGGCTCCGACCATCGGCCGGGCCAGGGACACCTGCGGCAGGTCACGCACGTAAGGCAGCACCCGCACGGACAGCTCGGGACGGCGTACGACGACCGCGCGGCTGAGCATCAGCAACAGACCCAGTCCGAAGGCCGCGCCGATCAGCCCGCCGCCCCACCAGCCGGTCACGATGCGATCCGGCGCTCGACGGGGAGCCGGCCGATCCGCACCATCAGTGCGTAGGCCAGCAGGCTCAGTCCCCCACCCACTGCAAGCACGAGCGCACCCGCCGGGGACGCGTAGCGGGTGATCACATCACCTTGGAAGCTGAGCATGAGCAGCACGAGCCACGGCGCGGCGACGGCCAGACGCGCACCGACCACCGACCAGCTCTGGCGGGACTCGAGCTCGGAGCGGGTGCGGGCGTCGTCGCGGAGGTATCCCGACAGGTTGCGCAACAGCGCTCCGAGCTCGCCACCGCCGACCTCCCGAGCGAGGCGTAGCCCCTCCACGACTCGGTCACCCACCGGATCGGCGAGACGGTCCTTGAGCCGGTCCAGCGACTCCCCGAACCGGCCCGTCACCTGGTAGTCGGTCGCGAACGCGATGAATGCCTCCCGCAGCGGCTCCGGCCCGCGGTGGCCGAGGGCGACCAACGCCTCGGCCAGCGACAGCCCTGCACGCACGGCGGAGGCGAGGTTGTCGACCGCCTCCGGCCAGACCTCGGCCAGCTCCCGCTGACGACGACGCCTGCGTCCGGCCACCACGGCGAGCGGGAGATAGCTGGCTAGCAGGGCGAACGCCATCGACACCGTGGCAGTGCCGGAGATCAGCTGGACGGCGAGGAAGGCGACGACTGCCCCGGCGAGGCAGACCACCAACAGTCCTCCGGTCGAGGTGCCTGCGAGCCCTGCCTGGTCGAGCATCCGGCGGAACCGCCCGGGGGTCGACGGTCGCGGTTCGACGCGCGGCGCGGACAGCGCCATCCAGACGAGAAGCAGACCGACGCCGACCCCGAGCCCGACGACGAGCCCCATCTCAGTCGCCCACCTTCAGCAGCTCAGTGAGGTCCACTCCGGCGCGCTCGAAGTTCTCCCTGCGCGGTGGCATCCCGGATGTACGGCGCAACCGGTCGTCCCGGCGTACGAACAACGCCTCGGTCTCGATCACGTCGTTCTCGACCCGGCCCGGAACCGCCACGATCTCGTGGACCCGTCGGAGACCGTCGGAGTCGATGCCGAGATGCACCACGAGGTCGACGGAGGAAGCCACTGTCGGGACGACGAAACGCGAGGAGATGTTGTCGCCCGCAAACATGCGAAAGGGAGCGTGCAAACATCGAAGTCCGCCGAACGGCGCCGGACGTTCTGTCTTTACCGTACGACGCCCCAGTCCCGGCAGTCAGCGAGCGACCCGGACGGTGGCTGGGCTGCCGGCGCGGAGGAGCGTGTCGTGGGCGCGGTTGATGTCCGCACCGTCGTGCTGGTCGTGCACGTCGCGGGTGGTGCCGTGACGCTGCTGTGTGCGGCGGTGGTGATGGCTGCTGGTTCGAGGCAGGACTGGAGCAC
>JBPCND010000149.1:0-5674 GCA_051001655.1 Nocardioides sp.
ACCACCAGATCCTGCAGATCTCATCGTGGACGTCGTCCGCGTCAAGCGAGCAGGGCAGTGACCTGGCGGCACCCGGGGTGCATCGACGCCCTATCGGAGAACGTCGACACAAGGATGGTGGACCAGTGAGCGAGCGGGTCGGCGCGGACGACATGCGCCTGCTGGTCACCGAGTCGGCGAGCACTCCGATGCACAACGCCACCCTCGACCTCTTCACCCCGCCGCCGGACGGGTTCGACTACGACCGGCTGGTCGGGCTGATCGGCGACCGGATCGCGTTCGTCCCCCGCTATAGGCAGCGGATTCGGACCGTTCCGGGGCGCCTGGCGATGCCCATGTGGGTCGACGACGACGACTTCGACCTGACCTACCACGTGCGCAGGTCCGCACTGCCGCGTCCGGGGTCCATGGCCCAGCTGCATGACCTGGTGGCACGGATCATGTCGCGTCAGCTCGACCGCGACCGGCCGCTGTGGGAGGTCTACCTGATCGAGGGGCTCGCAGGTTCAGGCGCGGGGACTCGTGGCAGTGATGCAGGCGCGGGGACTCGTGGCAGTGATGCAGGGCCAGGCGGGCGGTTCGCGATCCTGGCCAAGTCCCACCAGGTCCTCGTCGACGGGGTCTCCACCATCGACCTCGGGCAGGTCATCCTCGACGTCGACGACCAGGCCCGGGAGACCGTGCACGATGACTGGCGGCCGCACCCCGTCCCCAGCTCTGCGGCGATGGTCGCCCGGGCCGTCGCGGACTCGGTGCGTCACCCCCGCTCGGCGGTCGACACCGTGCAGGCCAACGCTCGCGGTGTTCTGCGCTCCGCCGGCTCGGTCGGCGTGCATGTGCTCGACCTGGCCGGGTCGTGGTCGGGGCGGGGTACGACGCCGGACTCGCCGCTCAACGTGACGCTGTCCGAGCAGCGACGGTTCACCACGGTGAAGACCGACCTCGAGGACTACCGAAACGTGCGGGGCCGGCACGGCGGCACCGTGAACGACGTGGTCCTGGCCACCGTGACCGGCGGTCTGCGTAGCTGGCTGATGACCCGGGCCCAGTCGATGCACGGCAGTCGTTCGCTGCGCGTGATGGTCCCGATGAGCGTGATCGACAGCGGCCTCGAGCCGACCTCGCTCGGGAGTCAGGTGGCAGGACACCTGTTGAGCCTCCCGATCGGGGAGAGCAGCCCCGTCGTCCGGCTCCACCAGGTCTCCTACGCCCTCAAGGCACACAAGGAGACTGGCCGGGCGGTCGCTGCGAACCGGCTCGCGGGCGTCGCCGGGTTCGCGCCGACGACGTTCCACGCGCTGGGTGCCCGGGTGGCCGCTGCGGATCCGCGCCGCGGCTTCAACCTCGTGGTGACCAACGTGCCGGGGCCCCAGTTCCCGCTCTACGCGGCCGGGGCGCTGATGGACGAGAGCTACCCGGTCCCGCCGCTGCTGACCGACCATGCGCTGGCGATCGGTGTGACGTCCTACGACGGCGGGGTGTACTTCGGGCTGACGGCCGACCGCGACGCCGTACCCGACCTCGACGTGCTCGCACAATGCCTGGTCGAGGCTCTCGAGGAGCTCCTCGAGAGCGCCCGTGAGTCGCGACCTCGAGCACCGAGGGGGCCGCAGAAGCCGACCCACGCGAGGTCGGACACGTCATGAGCGGCACCCGTGTCTACGTGCCGAGCAGCTGGGCAGGGCTGCGCGACCTGGTCCTCGGCGACGGACTGGGCCCGCCGCCGATGTGGGCGCACGCCGTCACCGCCGGGTTACGCGAGGCCTACGCCGAGGGAGGTGAGGAGGAGTGGGAGTACGCCGCACTCACGGCCGCGGCTCGGTCCTCCCTTGCCCTGATCGACAAGGACGACGTGCCGCGTCGCGTGGTCGTCGCACTCGATGCCGACACAGTTCTCCCGGGGGACGTCGAGGACCCGACCGTCGTCGAGATCGGCGAGGCGGTGCCCTTCCGCAGCGTCGCCGCCGTCCTGGTCGACTCCGCCGATGCGGAGGTAGACGTCCGTGCCGCGCGCGACGCCTGGGCAGCCGCCGAGGAGGGTGACGCCGACGCAGAGCGCCTGGTCGACCGTTGCCTGGACCGTGAGCTCGGCTGGTTCGCCGTCCAGGAGATCGGCGACCTGCTCGCTAGGTGAGGGGCATCCCGGCGCAGTGCTCCTGACTGGCCCTGCCTGGTCCTGACTTTGCGGTGCCCGGGCGGTCTGACACGATCGGCGCATGGATGCCGTCACCACCCCCCCTGCTCCGGTCAACGAGACCAACCTGACCTACGCTCCCGGCTCCCCCGAGCGGGGCGCGCTCGAGCAGGAGCTCGCACGCCAGGAGGACAGGCAGCTCGAGCTCACCGCCACGATCGGGGGACGCACGTCGATGGGGCGCGGTGTCGAGATCCCCGTGGTGCAGCCCCACGACCACGGCCATGTGCTCGGCGTGCTGAAGAACTCCACGCAGGCTGACGCGAAGGCCGCAGTCCGGGCCGCTCAGGACGCCGCGGCCGAGTGGCGCGCGATGTCCTTCGACGACCGTGCGGCGATCCTGCTCAAGGCCGCGGACCTGCTCGCCGGCCCATGGCGGCAGCGGCTGAACGCAGCAACGATGCTGGGCCAGTCCAAGACGGTGTTCCAGGCGGAGATCGACGCCGCCTGCGAGCTCATCGACTTCTGGCGCTTCAACGTGCACTACGCGCGAGGGATCCTCGCCGAGCAGCCGATCGCCAACTCACGGGGGATCTGGAACCGCACCGACCACCGCCCGCTTGAGGGCTTCGTCTATGCGATCACCCCGTTCAACTTCACCGCGATCGCCGGCAACCTGCCGACCGCCCCCGCGTTGATGGGCAACACCGTGATCTGGAAGCCCTCGCCGACCCAGCAGGTGGCGGCGCACCTCACGATGCAGCTGCTCGAGGAGGCCGGCATGCCGCCGGGTGTGGTCAACATGCTGCCGGGCGACGGTCTAGCCGTCTCCGAGGTGCTGCTGAACCACCCCGACCTGGCCGGCATCCACTTCACCGGGTCCACGCCGACCTTCCAGCGCCTGTGGTCCGCGGTCGGGGCCAACATCGCCAGGTATCACACCTACCCTCGGATCGTCGGTGAGACCGGCGGCAAGGACTTCGTGGTGGCGCACAGCTCCGCCGACCCGGACGTGCTCCGCGTGGCCCTGCTGCGAGGAGCCTTCGAGTTCCAGGGTCAGAAGTGCTCGGCGGCGTCCCGGGCCTACGTGTCGCGGTCGGTGTGGAAGCAGATGCGTGAGCCGTTCCTGGCCGAGGTCGAGGCGATCTCGATGGGGGACGTCACCGACTTCTCGCACTTCATGGGCGCCGTCATCGACGACCGGGCCCTCGCCAAGCACAAGTCGGCGATCGCGCGTGCGAAGCGCTCGCCGAAGCTCGAGATCGTGGCGGGCGGGACGGTCGAGGACTCGGTCGGGTACTTCGTCCGGCCGACGGTCGTCGAGGGTGGCGACCCCACCGACCAGATGTTCTCCACCGAGTACTTCGGCCCGATCCTGGCCGTGCACGTTTTCGAGGACCGCGACTTCGAGACGGTCGTGACACAGATGGAGTCCTTCGCGCCCTACGCCCTGACCGGGTCGATCATCGCGCAGGACCGCAGAGCGGTTGCCTGGGCACAGCAGGAGCTCCGGTTCGCCGCGGGCAACTTCTACATCAACGACAAGCCGACCGGTGCGGTCGTGGGACAGCAGCCCTTCGGTGGCGGCCGCGCCTCGGGCACCAATGACAAGGCCGGTGCGCCGGTCAACCTGACCCGATGGGTCTCGCCGCGCTCACTCAAGGAGACGTTCGACCCACCGAAGGACTACCGCTACCCGTTCATGAACCGCGACTGAGCGGCCGGCCTCGGTCCCCTCCCGACGGGCGCGGTGCTGTGGACGGTCCCCGGGTGGCATACCGGGAGCCAGGCGTCCACGAACCCGCGCAGGATGGCTGGCAAACTTTAGTGGTCGCCGGCGAGCCAGGCGCGGCCGACCCGCTGCTCGCTTCGCAGGGCCGACGCGAGGAGGTCGGAGATCAGCCTCTCCAGCTTGCCGGCGACGAGCGGGATGCTGACCTTCACCTCCCCGTCGACCGACTCGACGGTGTTGGTAGCGGAGCCGGCGAGCCCGATCGTGCCCCGCGCATGAGCCGGCTTCCCCGGGATCTCGACTGCGAAGGTCGCCCTCCCGGGTCCGGCCCACTCCTCGGTCCGCACGACCTGGATCCGGTCACCGACGAACGTCGCGGCGAACGACGGGACGCCTGTGGCCGGGAGAGTCTGGTCGACCGTCGAGCTCATGCGCTCTCCTGAAGCGGTGATGGCAACGCTGTGCTCGAGCGCACCACCGGCGACGCAGACTTTCTCGCGGAACGCCGGGTCGGCCAGCATGGCGTAGACCTCCTCCGGCGCGGCGTCGTACGTCAGCTCGAACGAGAACTTCATCAACCCTCCTCTGGGCTGGTCGGGCTGGTCGGGCCGGAACGCTCACCCGGGCTGGTCGGGTCGGAGGGGGCGGTCGTCATGGCGGTCATCATGACGTACCCGTCCCGGGCTGGCTACGGTGGCGTTGTGAGCATCGACGACGAGGACGCCGACCACGCCGACCACGCCGACGGTCGGACCGAGCGGGCCGGTGAGTGGGGGAGCACTGCCGGCGACCCGACCGACCCGGTGGCCTTCGGCGAGCAGGGGGCGCGGCTCACCTACGGCAGCTACCTGCGCCTGGAGCAGCTCCTCTCGGCCCAACGGCTCGAGTCCAACCCGCCGGCACACGACGAGCTGCTGTTCATCACGATCCACCAGGTCTACGAGCTGTGGTTTCAACAGCTGTTGCACGAGGCGACGGCGGCCCGGGACGCGATGCTGGAAGACGGTGTCGGGGCTGCCGGTGGTGCGGGTGGGTCGGACCGGCTCTGGTGGGCCCAGCACCTGCTCCAGCGGATGCACGTCGTGGAACGCGTGCTGGTCCATCAGGTCGACGTACTCGAAACCATGACTCCCCAGGACTTCCTGGCCTTCCGGCAGACCCTGGCGCCGGCCAGCGGCTTCCAGTCCGTGCAGTTCCGAGAGCTGGAGTTCCTCTCCGGAGCCAAGGACGCCTCGTTCGTCGAGCGTTTCCGAGGGCTCACCGACGTCGAGCGTGGGCGGCTGCGACGTCGCCTCGAGGAACCGACCCTCTGGGACGCGTTCGTGCAGGTCCTGAAGCGGCGGGGGCTCGGGGTCGAGGACGACGCTGCGATCATCGAGTCGGTACGACGGACCGCTCACGACCGGAGCAACCACGCAGACCTATGGGCCCTGGCTGAGGCACTCCTGCAGCACGACGAGCTCGCCGCGGGCTGGCGGGCCCGCCACGTGGTGATGGTCGAGCGCATGATCGGCACCAAGACCGGGACCGGTGGATCCTCCGGCGCCGACTATCTGCGCAGCCGTCTCGAGCTGCGCTACTACCCGTTGCTGTGGGAGCTGCGCTCGCACCTGTGAGCCCCGGCGTGTCCGACACGCCTGGCCCGCTCTGGTGGCGGTGCCGCCCGGGCAATAGTGTCGGAACGTGCGATCGACGTTGGAAGAGTCCAAGGACGACCTGATCGAACAGGCCGCCGCCCTCGGCATGAGCCGGAAAGGTGCGGGCGGACCTCCAGCCGAGACCTGGGGCCCGCTGCTGCGTCTCTTCTA
>JBPCND010000150.1:0-5542 GCA_051001655.1 Nocardioides sp.
AGCGTCGGGTCCTGGTCTGGTCCGCCCGCCGCGACGAGCAGCGGATCCTGGCGCCGACTGCGCTCGCCGGCGGCCTGGTGACGCGGGCGTCGACGGCACCCGAGGTGGGTGTCTACTTCAACGCGGCGCTGCCCTACAAGCTCGACTACTACTTGGATTACGAGGTTTCGGTCGAGTCCACCCGGTGCGAGGCGTCGCGTCAGCACCTCACCTTGACGGTGAGCATACAGTCGCGGGTGCCCCAAGACATCACGGCGTTGACCGACTACGTCGCGCCTGACTCCCCGACGTACGGGCGCGGCTCCATCGTCGACACCCTCTACTTCTTCGCGCCGGTGGACGGCTCTCACGCTGCGCTGACGGTGGATGGGGAAGAGCGGGGCTATGACGTCAGGAGACTCGACGGTCGGAAGGTGTTCGCCACCTCCATCGGCATCAAGCCCGGGGAAACCCGCTCGCTCACGGTCGACCTGGTCTCCGGCCCAGGACAGGTGGGCCAACCGACCCTGCGAGTGACCCCCGGGGTCCGGAGCAGCGGCATCGGCACCGTGGGTGCGTCGGCATGTCCCGAGATCGGGTGATAAGTGATGAACCTGCGCGAAGTGAGGACAGGCGGCGCTCAGTCGTCTAAAGTCGAACAAGGCCCGGGGGGGCCATCTAGTTTCATGTGCACGTGTATCCGCGGAGCACGAGTGGGGGAGCAATGTCGGTAGCGATCAGGCAGTTCGAAGAACCGGCTGGGGACAGTCCTCCCTCCCGCACGATCACCCAGTTGCGTCAGCTGATCATCTGGGTCGTCTTCGCCGACCTGCTCTTTCTTGAGTTCGCGGTCCTGCTCGCTTGGTCGCTGCGGCTCAACCTCGATGTGTGGTTCGCCAACGACGTCACATCGTCAGAGTCCCTGTTCACGCGCGCCGGCCCCTGGATCGTGCTCACGTGGCTGATCGTCCTGGCGGCCCGCGGCAGCTACTCCGTCCGGCTCTTCGGCTCGGGGGCGGAGGAGTTCCACACGGTCGCCCTCTCCTCGGCGATCACCGCCGGCATGGTCGGGATGTTCTGCTACCTCGCCCAGGTGTCGCTGTCCCGCGGCTTCCTGCTCCTCACGTTCACCTTCGGCATCCCGCTGTTGATGCTCGAGCGGTTTGCCGTCCGCAAGATGATTCATCGGCTCCGGGTCCACGGCCGCCTCATGCACCGTGTCGTCGCTGTGGGCGGATCGACCGGCATCGCCGAGCTCGTCGACGTCCTCGAGCGGGAGAAGTACGTCGGCTACCGGGTCATCGGGGCCTGCCTGCCCACCGGTCAGATGATGGCCGCCCGGTTGCACGTGCCTGTGCTCGGCAACACCGGCGACATCAGGGAGATCTGCCGGCAGATGGGCGTGGACACCGTCATGGTCGCGAGAGGCGGCTATGACAGCGCCAACGAGCTGCGCCGGATCGCCTGGCGCCTCGAAGGCTCGGACGTCGACCTCGTCGTCGTGCCCTCGTTGACCGATGTGGCCGGACCGCGGATCTCGATGCGGCCGGTGGCCGGGCTGCCGCTGATCCACGTCGAGCAGCCCCAGGCCGGTGAGGCCGGTGGATGGGCGAAGCGGGTCTTCGACGTCACCGTGGCCGTCGTACTCCTGCTGTTGTTCTTGCCCCTCCTCGTCCTTGTCGCTGTCGTCGTGAAGGCGTACGACCGGGGGCCGGTCTTCTTTCGGCAGGCACGCGTCGGACGTACGGGCGAGTCTTTCCACATGCTGAAGTTCCGCTCCATGATCTTCGATGCCGAGGAGAAGCGTGAGGCGCTGCGTCACCTCAACGACAGCGACGGGGTGCTCTTCAAGATCCGCAAGGACCCGAGGATCACCCCGATCGGTGGCTTCCTGCGTCGCTACTCCATCGACGAGCTGCCGCAGCTGTGGAACGTGATCCGCGGTGACATGAGCCTGGTCGGTCCACGTCCTCCGCTGCAGGAAGAGGTGGATGCCTACGGCGTCGACGTACACCGCCGGCTCCTGGTCCGGCCCGGGGTGACCGGGCTGTGGCAGGTGTCCGGGCGCTCGGAGCTGAGCTGGGAGGAGTCCGTGCGGCTCGATCTCTACTACGTCGACAACTGGTCGCTGACCAGCGACCTCGTGATCATGGCGAAGACGCTGCGTGCGGTGGTCAGCAAGTCCGGGGCCTACTGAGACCTCACGCGCCTTGGCCGAGGTTGCGCATCAGGCCGCCGTCCATCACGAAGGTCGCGCCGGTGACGTAGTCAGCGTCCGGGGATGCGAGGAAGACCGCGAGCCGTGCGATCTCCGAGGGCTCGGCGGCACGCTTCCACGGGATGCTCTGCACCTGCTCCTCGAGCAGCTTGGGGTCATCGATCGCCGGCTGGTTGAAGGGAGTGAGCACCATGCCGGGCGCCAGGCCGTTGACGTTGACCTTCAGCGGTGCCAGCTCGAGCGCGAGGGTCCGGGTGAGCATCCGGATGGCTCCCTTGGAGCAGTCGTAGTCCGCGCCGCCCGCATTGGGCACGTCCTCGTGCACGGAGGTGACGTTGATGATCCGCCCACCGCCACCCGCCTCGGTGCGGAGCTGTGCGAAACGGTGGCAGCAGAAGAAGTAGCCGTAGACGTTGGTGCGGATCGCCTTGTCCCAGACCTCCGTGGGGAGCTCGGCGACGTGCTTGCCCGACGCGTCGACCCCGGCATTGTTCATCAGGATGTCGACCGTGCCGAAGGTCTGCAAAGCTTTGTCGAACATGGCGGCGACCTCGTCCTCGTCGCTGACGTCGCATTGGACGACGATCGCCCGTTGGTCCTCCGCCTCGACCGATCTACGGGTCTGGTCTGCGCCGTCCGCGTCGTTCAGGTAGGTGATGACGACGTCCGCTCCTTCCTTGGCGAACTCCACTGCTGTCGCCTGACCGATCCCGGAGTCCGATCCGGTGATCAGTGCGACCTTGCCGTCAAGTCGTCTCGCTGACATGTGCTGCTCCTTCTTGTCGTGGGTGAGTGCCCGCCGCAGGCTGGCCCAGGCGCCAGGCAGCGTTGATGAGGCCGACGTGGGAGAACGTCTGCGGATAGTTGCCCAGCAGCTCACCTGTCCTGGGGTCTGCTTCCTCCGCGAGCAGCCCGAGGTCGTTCGCATGTCGCGTGGCGCTGAGGAACCATGACCGTGCTCGGTCGGGTTGTCCGGCCAGGGCGAGGCACTCCACCAGCCAGTAGGTGCAGATCAGGAAGCCGCTCGGGTCGCTGGGCCAACGGCGAACCAGGCCGTCCTCACCCAGCCCGCGTTCGACGGCCTCGATCGTAGCCCGCATCCGCTCGTCCGCTGCCGACAGGAACCCGACCAACGGCATCAGCAGGACGGAGGCGTCGAGGTCGTCGGAGCCGAAGGCTCCGGCGTAGGCGCCCGCCTTCTCGCTCCAGGCCTGGTCGAGCACAGCAGTGCGTACGGCGTCCCGGGCCTCCGCCCAGGCTTCCGGGTCCGCAGCGGTCCCGAGGCGCGGGGCGAGGTCGATGGCTCGGTCGAGCGCCACCCAGCACATAACCTTCGACGACGTGTAGGCGCGGGGGCTGTCCCGGGACTCCCACATCCCGGCGTCCGGCTCCTGCCAATTCCTCGCGGCACGGTTGGCGAGCGTGACGAGCATCTGCTGCGTGGGAGGCGCGAGCTCGCCGAGCTGGTCCTTGAGCAGGTGGGCGGCGTCAAGCACCTCACCGAAGACGTCGAGCTGGTCCTGCTCCCAGGCCTCATTCCCGACCCGGACAGGTGCGCTCCCTCGGTAGCCGGCCAGGTGCTCGAGGACGTGCTCGGTCAGGTCACGTTCGCCCTCGACGCCGTACATGATCTGGATCAGCTCGTCCCTCGCATGACCGGCGCTGTCGGCCAGCCAGCCGAAGAAGCGGGCGGGCTCGTCAGGGCAGGCAGCCAGCCACAACGAGCGCATCGTGAAGCTGAGGTCTCGAAGCCATGCGTAGCGGTAGTCGAAGTTCAGCTCCCCGCCCATGGCCTCGGGAAGGGACGTCGTAGCCGCTGCGACGATCGCCCCGGACGGTCCGTAGGTGAGGCCCTGCAGCACCAGTGAGCTGCGGCGTACCTCGTCCGGATAGTCGCCGTCGTATCGGGTGTGCTGGGCAGACCACGAGGTCCACCCCTCCAACGTGTCCTCGAGGGACGGTTCACCGGTCGTGTCGGAGCGGTGGCCGAAGCTCGGCTCGTAGGAGAGTCGCAGGTCGACGACGTCGCCCGGGGTCACGTCGAACTCGCCGAGGACGGAACCCTCGTCGAGGCGCAGGGGCACCTCCGTGCTCAGCGTGAGGGTCACCGGGCCGCCCTTGGCCTCGACCCCACCGGGCACCTGTCGAAGGTGCGGCTCGGTGCGCCCGTACTCCATCCGGACCGACAGGTCGGTGCCCATCCGAACGGTTCCGTGCCGGCCCTCCACGCGGCGGAACAACACGTGCGGGCTGCGCAACCCGATCTCGTGACCGCGGGCGCCTGGCTGCAGCAGGAGCGCGTCGGTGATGCTGACGGTGCCGCTCGCGGTGGAGAGAACCGTGCGCAGCACCAGTGTGTCGCCGACGTAGCTCCGCTCGCTGGTGAAGTCCTCCAGGGGCCGCAGCGACCAGTGCCCGGCGGCGGGGTCGAGCAGACGTCCGAGCACCGAGGACGAGTCGAAACGTGGAAGACACCACCAGTCGACCGACCCGGACCTGTCGACCAGTGCAGCTGAATGGCAGTCCGAGAGGAAGCCGTAGTCGGCAATCGGCGGCTGCTTGCCGTCCGGTCGGTCATTGTTGGCCATGCCCCATGCTAGTGCGGTGCGGCCGGGTCCAGCATCCGGTCGAAGATGACGCTGGTTGCGGAAGCCTGGACGAGCTTGTCGATGACGTCGACGGTCCAGTCCTGGCGCGACCATTCCGTGGGGCGGTACGTCCGGAGCGCTGTGTTGAGCAGGACATCACCCGCATAGACGGCTCCGAACACCGCGGCGACGGCGCGAGGGCCACGAAGTCCGGCGTTGGCCGCGACGCCGTACGCCGCCCCCCACATGAGCCCGAGTGTGTAGTGCGTGGCGTTGTTGAGCCGTCGCCGCGTGGTCGGGTCCTGTGGATCGACGCGGAACACCGTCTCGACCAAGACGGCCGGTGCGTAGCTGTCGGCACGTCCCGTCATGGGGATCTCGACTAGCCTCTGGAAGGCGGTCATCACCACGGTGCCCCCGATGCCCGCAAGAGCACTTCGCGCCAACACCGCTGAGCGCGAAGATCCCGTCTTCACCATGACTCCATTGTCCGGCTAGCGTGCTCGGCGGTCGGCGGCTCGGTCGCCGACGAAGAACCCGATCGCGATGCCGAGCACCCCGAGCGCCAGGTGGATGAGGTTGTCGAGCACGGTCTCATACTCGTGAGGGAGCAGGCCGAACAGGTCGGGCACGAAGAAGCCGAGCACACCGACCAGCAGGTAGACGACGCCCAGTCCACCCACCACCGACCGGACGGCGCTGTCGGAACCGCGAAAGCCGACGAAGGCCATCAGACCACCGGTGACCAGGTGCACGA